>NZ_JACAQL010000022.1:731-30676 GCF_013385245.1 Pseudomonas sp. IPO3747 | reverse complement strand
GGCCAAGGATGGCCCATCGCGGCGCCCCCCCAAATCACTGGCGGATTGCGGGCATGCCGAGCCTAAGCGAGGCACCGAGTGTTGGGGCGAAGACTTTTTGGTTACTTTTGTCTGGGCCGGCATTCCGGTCTTTACAAAAGTGACCCGCTGTAAGAGCGGAACCAATAGAAGCCGTTACCGCAGCAACGGATATGTACACCACCAACAACCCGCCATCGCAGGCAAGCCAGCTCCCACATTTTTTGATCACTTGCACTCAAGACCTGGCGTGCAACGCCAACTGCACTGCACCATCAACACTCAAGGCACTCAGCAAAACCTGTGGCGCAACGGCTTCGGGCAAGGCTTGCAGCACTTCCATCGCCGCATGCCGCACCCGCGCCAGTACCAGCCGCTTGCCCTCCCCGTGCACCTGCGCAAAAAACGCTGCCAGCGCCTCGATACTGGTGCCGTCAAGATCAGGCGATTCTTCCAGGCTCAACACCACCGCCTCGACCGGCGACTGACGCATCAAGCGCAACGCCGCGCCCAGGATGCGTTCGGCATTGGCGAAAAACAGCGCCTCACTGGGCCGTACAATCAGCAAGCCAGGCACCTGCACCGCATCAGCATGGTGTTGACGGTCAACAAAGTCATGACTGTCGCCCAAGCGCCCCAGCACTTGAATATCCGCCGAAGACATCTGGCGCAGCATCAACACTACGCTGATCGCCACCGCCACCAGCAAGCCATCCAGCACGCCCAGCACAAGCACTGCCGCCACCGCACAGATCACCAGCAAACGGTCGCGACGCCACAGGAAGTAACGGCCCAGGGGTTGCAGGCTCAAACCACGGCCCAGCGCGTAGATGACGATGGCTGCCAGCACCGGCTCCGGCGTTAACGCCACATACGGCAGCACCGTCAACACGATCACCAGCACCACCAGCGCCGCAACGATGCCCGCCAGGCGCGAACCGGCGCCGGCAGCCTCATTCGCCGACGTGGCCGAATAGCCCGCACCGGCGGGCATGCCGTGGAACAACCCGGACACCAGATTCGCCGCGCCCAGCGCCAACAGATCGCGATTGGATGACACCCGGTCGCCATGTTTAAGTGCGAACGAACTGATAGAGCCGTAGGACTCCGCATACAGGATCATGACCAAGGCAAAGGCCAACTCGCCCAGGCGCAACCAATCCGCGAACGGCAGCACGGGAAAGTGCCCCAGCTCCAGGCGAAGATCAATCATGCCGATCAAGGCCACGCCATGGGCCTGCAAGCCCAGGTACTGCCCGGCAACAATCCCCAGGACCACCACCAGCAAGCCGCCCGGCAAGCGCGGGATTCGCGCGCACAGCCATAACACCGCCAATGCTGCCGCTGCCACCAGTGCCGCCGGCCAATTCCAGTGCGCTAATTGCTCCAGTAACTGCGGCAGAAAGCGGATCAGGTTGTTATCGGTCAGGTGTACGCCCACCACACTGGCCAGTTGCTTGAGGATGATGGTCAGCGCCAGGCCGAAGGCAAAACCGCGTAGCACCGGCTTGGCGATAAACGACGTCACACCGCCCAGCTTGAACAAACCGGCCAACACAAACAGCACGCCGGTGATCAGCACCAGCCCGAAGGCCAGGGACAGCCTCAGCGCCGGATCATCCCCGGCCAGGCTGGCGGTGGCAGCCGCCAATACCGCCGCAGAAGAGGACGTGGCCGAGACTATTGCAAAACGGCTGGTGCCCAACAGGCCGTAGCACACCAGCCCGGCAAACAAGGCGATCACACCGGCCTGCGGCGGCAACGCAGCGATGCTGGAATACGCCACAGCCTCCGGCAGCAGTAACCCGGCGATGGACAACCCGGCAAGGATGTCCTGGGTACGATTGGGGGGTACGGCAACGGGCGTAACGGTTTCAGTTTTCAATCGGCCCAACCCATCCTGGCAAATAACGGGCTTCCTGGCTGCGCGCCAGAGTCATGGCCTTGCCCAACAATTTGGCATTTGGCTGGCTGACAACATCGCTGCCGATACGGCTGCGAAAGAAGTCCGCCCACAAAAACTCGCTGAACGGCGTTGCGTCCTTGGCGTAACCACCGGCGGTACGCAGCAGGCCGGCAAGGCTGCGGTAAGGGTCGTCCTGCAGGTCGGTAATCTTGCGGGGAATGGCCTCATAGGTACGCCGCAAACCGCGCGCGTCGTAGGGGTGGACCCATTGATTGAATGCCATGACATTCCAGAAGGTGCTGCGCTCCACGAATGACAGGTCCTTGAGCATCAGCAGCGACACACTCTTGACCTCTTCCAGAATCAAAGCCATACCGAAGTGATGATGGTCGGTGATGTAGTAGCGCTCGTCCGGCCCCAGCACACAAGGGAACCAGTGCTTGTCGAGGGCGGCGGCGCGCTCCTTGCGCTTGAGTTTGGTCCAGGCGTCGCGCTTGGCAGCGACTTCCGCCATGCCGACCGTCAATTGTGTAGGGTGCAGTTTTTCCAGCTTGCCTGTGACCAATTGCGGGCGGGGCCGAGCCATGGGTATCTCCAAAGGGAACCAACACGTCGACAGCTTAGCCCTCATTGGCATGGGGATTTTTTCGGACACAAAAAAAAGCCGATTCACGCAGTGCGCGAATCGGCTTTGTTACCCGGCGTCTGTCATCAGGACAACAGCGAGTAAACCAACGCAGTAATCGCGACCAGGCCCACCGCAGTGACAAACACATTGGATGCTTGCCCACGGTACTTGGCCATGGCCGGCACCTTGCGGATCGCGTACATCGGCATCAGGAACAGGATCGACGCGATGATCGGGCCGCCCAGCGTTTCAATCATGCCGAGAATGCTCGGGTTGAGCGTGGCGACCAGCCAGCACACTACCAGCATGAACGCGGCGGTCATGCGGTCCAGGGACTTGGCAGCCGGACGACGCCCGGTTTTCAATACCAGCCCCTTGAGGCCTTCACTGGCACCGATGTAGTGGCCCAGGAACGACTTGGCAATCGCCACGAATGCAATCAACGGTGCGGCGAAGGCGATGGTCGGGTTGTCGAAGTGGTTGGCCAGGTACGACAGGATCGACAGGTTCTGCGCTTTTGCTTCGGCCAGCTGTGCCGGCGACAGCGTCAGCACGCAGCTGAACACGAAGAACAGCACCATTACCACCATCAACAGGTGCGCGCGGCACAGGATCTGCGAGCTGCGCTCATCGGCATTGGCGCCGTACTGGCGCTTCTGATCAACCGCGAAGGCCGAGATGATCGGCGAATGGTTGAACGAGAACACCATCACCGGAATCGCCAGCCACAGGGTATTGAGCAGCGCGGACGGCGCCGGGACTTCGCTGGCAGTGCTGAGGATGCCGCCGGTCCAGTGCGGGATGAGGTACACCGCCAGGAACAGCAAGGCGACGATGAACGGATACACCATCAGGCTCATGGCCTTGACGATCACTTGCTCGCCGCAACGCACCACGGCCAGCAAGCCGAGGATCAGCACAAAGGCCAGGATCGCCCGTGGCGGCGGCATGATGTGCAGTTGGTGTTCCATGAAACTGCTGACGGTGTTGGTCAGGGCCACACTGTAGATCAGCAGGATCGGGAAGATGGCGAAGAAGTACAGCAAGGTGATCAGTGCACCGGCCTTGAGGCCGAAATGCTCTTCAACCACGTCGGTGATGTCAGAGCCGGCACGGCCGGACAGCACGAAGCGCGTCAGGCCACGGTGAGCGAAGAACGTCATCGGGAACGCCAGCAATGCCAGGATCACCAGGGGCCAGAAGCCGCCCAGGCCGGCGTTGATCGGCAAAAACAAAGTACCGGCGCCAATGGCGGTGCCGAACAGGCCGAGCATCCAGGTGGTGTCCTGGCGGCTCCAGCTTGTGAGGGTTGCAGGTGTCGTTGCATAGCGTTCGTCGACGCTATTGGCCTGATCATTCATCCGGTCGGATCTCCGCATTTACACGGCCGGGGCGAGTCAGAAAAACCTGACAGGCAGCGCCTCGACCATAGAAGGGGCCGGATTGTCCGGGATTCTCTCGAATAAGCAAAGACTTAGCTGAGGAATGGTTGAGCGGCGCAGCAATTCAAGGAGGGAGGCGGACGGCAGCTTTCGTGGGCTGCGAAAGGTTATGGCCTTGCCAAAAATCCGTTAAACGAAGCAACTTCCAAGAAGTATCCGACATTTAAAGCAGACACAGCCTACATCTAAATAATATTTCCACTGAGATAGACCATTAACTATTACAAGACCATACATAACCATTGAGCCGCCGCCAGAGCACACACTAAGATCGCCGCGTCCCTCGCACAAACATCATGCCGCGCTCTTAGCCAGCAGCCTCAGGAATTCAAGAATGAAAACACTCAGTATTGTATTAACTGGTCTGTGTCTTATCGGCCTATTTAAATCCAGCGAAAGTTACGCAACGCCAACCGCGCCTGAACGGGATATCCAGGCGCTGGCCTCTTCCCCACAATGGTTGACCACCAAAGTCTATATCGAGGG
The DNA here is from genome assembly GCF_013385245.1 of Pseudomonas sp. IPO3747. Taxonomy (NCBI): domain Bacteria; kingdom Pseudomonadati; phylum Pseudomonadota; class Gammaproteobacteria; order Pseudomonadales; family Pseudomonadaceae; genus Pseudomonas; species Pseudomonas sp. IPO3747. The sequence goes on along the minus strand of NZ_JACAQL010000022.1, from coordinate 26,196 downwards.
TGCCCCGGATAAGGATGTCAAGGCCAACTACCCCGGTGTGGTGGGCATTTCAATGTGGGACCCACAGCGCAACCGTTATGAGTTCTTCTATGCTGACACCGGGCTTTCAAAATACGCCGATGGCGGTGGCGGCTACTTCCTCGTCACAGGCGACCAAAATACCCATATTCTGGTGCCCGATGTGGGACCGGTCAAAACCGTGGTCAGGCGACTGGAAAAACTGGATAAGAACGAGTTCACCTACTCGCGCGAAGTACCTCGCGACATGATTGCCAACAACCCTCCTGTTCGAATCTATGTCGTCCATGCGCCTTATATCGGCCCGATAAAAACTGCGCTGTCGAACTAGTCAGCCCTCACGCCTGACGCTACGCCGCTTGAATTAATAGACTGCAAGGTGCCCAAGATGAAGCCATGTAACGCCCCCACATCATTGTTAATACCTGTGCTGTTGACTGTTGCTCTGTTGCCCGCAACAGCCACTGCCAACACCGCCGCTCCCTCCAGCGTAAGCACTGTGGCGGCCACAGCTGATAACGCCGTCATGTTAACGGTGTTTCTCAAACATGATCAGTCGCGGCCCTTGAGCGAGTTGAAGGCACAATTGGCGAAGCAAGCCTTTCACAAGGTATTTCCTCCTGCCGGGGTTGAAGTGGTCAGTTGGAATGTCACCATGGGCATCGGACAGATCGTCGTGCTACGCCTGCCGGCTTCGCGCCTGGTAGAGGTCAATCTGGCGATAGAGCGCACTGCCTGGGGCGCCTACACAACGGAATTCTATCCTACCTACGATTTCAGGCCGATCGCGCAAGCAGAGCAAATCCAGGCGCAGCAGGCGGATTCTGCCCAATAATGGCAGTGTGGCGGCAGCCCTTTGAGGAAGCTATGGCAGCGCCGTTGACAACCACGCGCCCGCCCCAGCATGATCGAGCCATGAATCTCATTCAGCGCCGCCTCACCCGCACCACCACCACGACCGCTTATGGCGGGTCGGGCGGTGGCTGTGGGTGCGAAAGCTAAAAACACCCCGAAACACCCCAAGGCCCCGCCAGCAATGGACGGGGCCTTTTTATTGCCCCGCCCGCTGGCCACTGCAAGGAGCAAGACCATGGCTAACGCCCTGTTGATCATCGATATGCAAACCGGTTTATACGACGGGCCGCAACAGCCCTTCGAGCGCGAGCGCGTGCTGGGCACCATCAACCAGCTTATCCAGCGCGCCCGCAGGGCCAACGTGGCTATCTTCGTCGCTCGCCACACCGGCCCGGCAGGTTCGCCGATCGAAGCTGGCAGCCCGTTATGGCAACTGTGGCATGGCCTCGACGTCGACGACGCTCACGATCACCTGTTCAACAAAACCCGCCCCAGCTGCTTCCTGGGCACTGACCTGGCGCAACAACTGGCGGCGGCACAGGTCGATGAATTGGTGGTGGTCGGCATGAAAACCCAGTTTTGCATCGACACCACGTGCCGAGTGGCGGTGGAGCTTGGGTTTACGGTGGTACTGCCCGAGGACGCCCACACCTGCATGGACACCCCGACCTTGCCGGCCAAGGCGATCATCGAGCATCACAATGCGACCTTGGCGGGGGCGTTTGTGAAGCGGGTGAAAGCTCAGGATGTTGAGTTCTAGAACTGCCTGTGCGGGATTTTTTCTGACCGAACAAATCGTTCCGTCTTACAAATCCCGCATACTCCTCCTATCAAACCCTTCAGGAAGAGCCTTCCGATGTCCACCACTGTTCTGGTCCTGGTTGAAACCATCAACGAATACCTGCAAATCATCGAGAGTAACGACTTCCATGTGATTCTGGCGCCGACACCGGCCGAGCGTGCCCAGGCGATCAAGGCCCACGGCGCGCAGATCAAGGCGGTACTCACCCGTGGCCCGCTGGGGCTGTATGCCGAGGAAATCGCGGCGCTGCCGTTGCTCGAGATTATCTGCGTGATCGGCGCCGGCTATGAACACGTGGACCTGCAAGCGGCGAGCAATCGCGGGATCGTGGTAACCAACGGCGCCGGCGTAAACGCGCCGTCAGTGGCTGACCACGCCATGGCGTTGCTGTTGGCACTGGTGCGTGGCATTCCCCAGAATGACGCGGCGGTGCGGCGCAGCGAATGGCCCAAAGTGATGCGCCCTTCCCTGGGCGGCAAGCAACTGGGCATTCTCGGTCTCGGCGCAGTGGGCATGGAGATTGCCAAACGTGCCGCCCTCGGCTTTGGCATGGAAGTGAGTTACCACAACCGCCAGCCCCGCGACGATGTGGACTACACCTATTGCGCAACCGCCGTGGAGCTGGCGCGCACCTCGGACTTCCTGATCCTGGCCACGCCGGGCGGGGCCAGCACCCGCCACCTGATTGATCGCCATGCCCTGGATGCGCTGGGGCCGAACGGTTACCTGGTGAACATCGGACGCGGCAGCGTGGTGGTGACTGCGGACTTGGTGGCTGCGCTGGAGCAACGGCGTATCGGCGGCGCCGCGCTGGATGTGTTCGACGATGAACCGAAAGTGCCCGACGCCCTCAAGCGGCTGAGCAATACCGTGCTCACCTCCCACGTCGCCGGCCTGTCGCCGGAAGCGGCCCACGATACCGTGCAGCGCGTGGCCGATAACCTGGTGGAATACTTCGCCGGCCGCCCAGTGCTGACACCGGTTACCCTGCCGCCGCGCAACTAGTAGCGATTAGCCAGCGCCGACGCAAAACCTGACTACACTGCTTGCGGGGATGCTCAGGACGTCGGTGCAGGACCGGCGAAGGAACGCACAATGATTGGCCATGGACTCGGCCCGGCCCGCCAACGCGGCGCCATCGGCCTGATAGGCGCGGTAACCCTTGGTATTGCGCTGCTGTTTCTGCTGCTGGTGGTCGACAGCGGTCGCCTGTACCTGGAGAAGCGCAAATTGCAGCGTGTGGCCGATACGGCTGCGCTGGAAGCGGTGAGCCGCAGCGGCACATGCGCGGCGCCCGCTAACAATGCCGCACAATTTGCGACCGAAAGCGCCGCACGCAACAACTTTAGCCTTGACGACAATCGCACGCTGGCGACCGCCTGCGGCACCCTGGCCACCGGCGCAGATTTTATGCGCACGTTCAGCGCCGACCCGAGCAAAACCGATGCCATCCGGGTGATTGCCACCCATCGCGTGCACACCAGCCTTGCCCATGGCTTGCTCACGCTGTTCTCGGGCCAGCCCGTCAACCTGACAACGCTGCTCAGCGCCACCGCCGTCGCCGCCGCACCCACCCCAACGGTTGCCCAGCTCACGGTTCGCAGCACCTTGTTAACGGTGGACAGCACCAAGTCTGTCGCCCTCAACGCCTTGATCGGCGGCCTGCTGGGCGGCAAGTTGCAGTTGGACGCAGTCGGCTGGAATGGGCTGCTCAATACCGATATCAGCTTGCTCAAGTACCTGGATGCGCTGGCCATCCAATTGAAAGTCAGCGCCGGTAACTACGACCAACTGCTCAAGACCGACGCCACTGTAGGCCAACTGATCCAGGCGGCCATTGATGTGCTCAAGCTGGGCGGTGACGCGGTCAAAGTGGTGATCAACAACCTGGAAGCCATCAAGCTGATTGCGCCGGGCACGCAGATCCTGCACCTGGGCGACCTGATCAATATCCAGAACGGCACCGACAAAAGTGCGCTGGATGTGAACCTGCAACTGTTCAACCTGATCCAGGGCTTTGTGCAGCTGTCGAACAAGGCCAGCGCAGTTGCCGTGGAGCTGCCGGTGGATGTGCTGGGCCTGCTCGGCGTGACCGTGTCGACCAAAGTGATCGAGCCCGGGCAGGTTTCCAGCATCGGCAACCCCAAGGATATCGCCAAGCAGCCCATTTATGTGCGCACCGCCCAGGTGCGCACTTTGATTTCGGTAAAACTGCCGATCGTCACGCTGGTGAATAACCTGCTGGGTGGCACGGTGCAAGCGCTCAGTGACCTGCTGGGCGGCCTGTTTGGCTTACTCGATCCCAATTGTTGCCTGGTCGCCAGCCTGGAAATCGGCGACACCCTCGACATCGCCCTGGAAGCCGCTGGCGGCAGCGCTATGGTCACTGGTTACAGTTGCGACAGCGGCAAAAAGTCGTTGTCGGTACTCGGCGAAACCTCGGCATTGCGCGCGATGATTGGCCAGGTTGACCCCAAGAATCTGTACTCGTCCACAGAAAAACTCAAGGTAGACGAGTACCCGGTGGTGGATATCGGCACCAAAACCTGCAAGCGCGGCACCGGCGTGTGTAGCGACAGGCAGGCCTTTGCGGCGGGCGGCCTGGGCATCCGAATCGACAGCGACGTGTTGAAAACCCAGCGTGCGCACACCTACACCGAGCCGCCCGCTATCAACCAGCAACCGCTCTATTACGCATTCGCCAGCTCGAACGCGGTCAGCAGCCTCAAGCAAACACTCACCGGCATCCAACTGATCAACCACCCGCCCAAAATGGCCAGCCTGTTGGGCGCCGTGTTGGGCCTGGTCACGGGCGTGGTCAACGGCTTGCTCACCACCCTGGGCGGCTTGATTGCCGGGCTGCTCGGCCCGCTGCTCGACCCCATCGTCAACAACCTGCTCGCCGGCCTGGGCATCGACCTGGCAAAAGTCGAAATCGGTGCCAATTTGTCGTGCAACCCCGGTGGCCGGGCCATGCTGGTCATTTGAGCACATCAGGCCCGCTGATCATCGTCCAACACGCTAACCTATTAAGCCGCCCCGACCTTGTCGCTGGGCGGCGGTGCGCATTAGATTAGCCAATAGTCCAAGGCCTTTAGAATAAGCAGAAGGGATAAGCATGGCGCTTAACGACCAATCGACCCAGATTCGCCCCGGCGAAGAACTTGATGCCAGCCTCATCGATCCCTACCTCAAGGCGCATATTCCGGGCCTTGCCGGCACGGTCAAGATCAGCCAGTTCCCCGGTGGCGCATCCAACCTGACTTACCTGCTGGAATACCCTGGCCAGGAATTCGTGCTGCGCCGCCCGCCATTTGGCCACAAAGCCAAGTCCGCCCACGACATGGGCCGCGAATACCGCATTCTCAACCAGCTCAAGGACGGCTTCCCGTATTGCCCCAAAGCCTATGTGCACTGCCTTGACGAGTCGGTGATCGGCGCCGAGTTCTATGTGATGGAGCGCGTCAACGGCATCATCCTGCGCTCTGACCTGCCGGCCGAACTGGGCCTGGACGCGGCCAAGACCGAGGCGCTGTGCAAGAGCTTTATCGATAAATTCGTCGAACTGCACCAGGTCGACTACGCTGCCTGCGGCCTGGCCGACCTGGGCAAGCCCGAAGGTTATGTAGCACGCCAGATCCGCGGTTGGAGCGACCGCTACGAAAAAGCCCTGACGCCCGACGCGCCCAGCTGGGAAAAGGTCCGCGCGTGGCTTAACGACAAGATGCCGGCCGACCACCCGACTTCCAGCATCGTGCACAACGACTATCGCTTCGACAACGTGATCCTCGACCCGCACAACCCGATGCAGATCATCGGCGTGCTGGACTGGGAACTCACCACGTTGGGCGACCCGCTGATGGACTTGGGCAACACCCTCGCCTACTGGATCGAAGCCGCTGACCCTGCGCCCGTGCAACTGATGCGCCGCCAGCCCAGTAACGCGCCGGGCATGCTGACTCGTCGCCAATTCGTCGACTATTACGCCGAGCGCTCCGGCATCCAGATCGATAATTTCGACTTCTACTACACCTACGGCCTGTTCCGCCTGGCCGGCATTGTGCAGCAGATCTACTACCGCTTTTTTCACGGCCAGACCCAGGACAAACGCTTTGCGCAGTTCATCCATATGAACAAGCTGCTGGAGCAAATGAGCCTGAATGTCATCGCTAAATCAGCCCTCTGACTACAAGAGCAAGGAACCCAGCATGTCCAAGACCCACCTGTTCGACCTCGACGGCAAGATCGCTTTCGTTTCCGGCGCCAGCCGTGGCATCGGTGAAGCCATCGCCAAGCTCCTGGCCCAGCAAGGCGCCCATGTGATCGTCTCCAGCCGCAAGCTCGAAGGCTGCCAGCACGTGGCCGACGCGATCATCGCCGCGGGCGGCAAAGCCACCGCCGTGGCCTGTCATATCGGCGAAATGGAGCAGATTACCCAAGTGTTCGCCGGTATCCGCGAACAGTTTGGGCGCCTGGATATCCTGGTTAACAACGCTGCAACCAACCCGCAATTCTGCAACGTACTGGACACCGACCTGGGCGCCTTCCAGAAGACCGTTGACGTGAACATCCGCGGTTACTTCTTCATGTCGGTGGAAGCCGGCAAGCTGATGCGCGACAACGGCGGCGGCAGCATCATCAACGTGGCCTCGATCAACGGCATCTCCCCGGGCGTGTTCCAGGGCATCTACTCGGTGACCAAGGCCGCCGTGATCAACATGACCAAAGTGTTTGCCAAGGAATGCGCGGCGTTCGGCATCCGTTGCAACGCCTTGCTGCCGGGCCTGACCGACACCAAGTTCGCCTCGGCGCTAGTCAAGAACGACTCGATCCTGAAGGTGGCCCTGGCGCAGATCCCGCTCAAGCGCGTAGCCGACCCGAGCGAGATGGCCGGTGCGGTGCTGTTCCTGGCCAGTGATGCGTCCAGCTACACCACCGGTGTGTCGCTGAATGTGGACGGTGGCTTCCTGTCCTGACCTTCCAGGCACCGCAAAAACCCTGGGGTAGCAAGCTTACTGTGGCGAGCAAGCTTGCTTGCGCTGGGGTGCGAAGCGCCCCCAAAAATCGGGAGACTGCTGCACAGTCCAACGGGAGCAAGCTCCCTCGCCACACACTCAAGGGCGCTTGAACTGTTGGCGTAGCGCCTCTATGCGCGGGCGGCAAACGCAGCCCTCCAAGTGATCATTGACCATCCCCATCGCCTGCATCAGCGCGTACATCGTGGTGGGGCCAACAAAGGTCCAGCCGCGCTTCTTCAAGGCTTTGGACAAACGCAGCGACGCCGGTGACGTCGGGTTGCCGGTCCAGTACGCCATGTCCACCACCGCCGGGCGTTCCTCGGGCGTGGGTTCAAACGCCCACAACCAGCGCGCCAGCGAACCGGTTTCGTCCACCAACTCACAGGCCCGGCGTGCGTTATTGATGGTCGAGACGATCTTCGCGCGGTTGCGCACGATGCCTGGGTCGTTCATCAGCCGCTCGATATCGGCCTCGGTGTAGTGGGCGACACGGCGAAAATCAAACCCTTCGAACGCCGCCCGAAACTGCTCGCGCTTGCGCAAAATGGTGATCCACGCCATGCCCGCCTGGAAACCTTCCAGGCAGATCTTCTCGTACAGTTGGATATCGTCTGCGACCGGCACACCCCACTCGGCGTCGTGGTAACGCGGGTACTCCGGCGCGGCCGTGCGCCAGGTGCAGTGAGTCTGGCCTGCTGAATCCGTGGTCAACCCTGGTTTGTCCATCGACTACCTCGCCAATCAAGGCGCGGATCATAAGCGAAAAAATTTACCGCCCGCCAACCGCTCAAGCATCACCCTTACCGACCAACTGGTCAGACCGGGACCTGACAACCGTCGAATATTTACTTGTGATTTGAAAAAAACCCAGCGTAGACTGGCCGCGCACTGGACATACCGGTAAGACCACAACAATTAAGCCCTGGAACCACCAGGGCACCGAATAGAGATCCCTCCCATGCTCAGATGGTGCTCGCGTTCGATTTTCCTGCAAGTCGTGATTGGCCTGATGTTAGGCGTTATCTGCGGCCTGGCCCTTCCCGAATTCTCCTCACAACTCAAACCCCTGGGTGACGGCTTTATCAAGCTGATCAAAATGCTGATTGGCCTGATCGTATTCTGCGTGGTGGTCAGCGGGATCTCCGGCGCCGGCGACCTGAAGAAGGTCGGACGCATTGGCTTGAAGTCAGTGATCTACTTCGAAGTGCTGACCACCGTCGCCCTGGTGATCGGCCTGATCATGGCCTTCAGCACGGGTATTGGCCAAGGCGCCAATATTCACTTGGAGCAACTGTCGTCCGCCGGTCTCAATGAGCTGGCCGACAAGGGCCAGCACATTCGCGGCACCAGCCAGTTCCTGATGGACCTGATCCCCAATTCGGTGATCGGCGCCTTTGCCGACAACAATGTGCTGCAAGTGCTGCTGTTTTCGGTGCTGTTCGGCAGCGCGCTGAACCTGGTGGGCGAAGCCGCTTCCGGCATCTCGCGGCTGATCAACGAGCTGAGCCATGTGATCTTTCGCATCATGGGCATGATTGTGCGTCTGGCGCCGATCGGTGTATTCGGCGCCATCGCCTTTACCACCAGCACCTACGGCCTGGATTCGCTGCAACACCTGGGCAGCCTGGTGGGTTTGTTCTACCTGACCTGCTTTGCTTTTGTCGGGCTGGTGCTGGGCCTGGTGATGCGTTTGTCCGGCCTGCGCATGCTGCCGCTGCTCAAGTACCTGCGCGAAGAGCTGCTGATCGTGATGGGCACCGCCTCCTCCGACGCGGTATTGCCGCAGATCATGCGTAAACTCGAGCACTTGGGCATTGGCAGCTCCACCGTCGGCCTGGTGATTCCGACCGGTTATTCGTTCAACCTCGACGGTTTCTCGATCTACCTGACCCTGGCCATCGTATTTATCGCCAATGCCACCGGCACACCGCTGTCGATGACTGATTTGCTGACCATCCTGCTGGTGTCGTTGATCACCTCCAAAGGTGCCCACGGCATTCCGGGCTCGGCGCTGGTGATTTTGGCGGCCACGCTGACCGCGATCCCGGCGATTCCGGTGGTGGGGCTGGTGCTGGTGTTGGCGGTGGACTGGTTCATGGGCATCGGCCGCGCGCTGACTAACCTGATCGGCAACTGTGTCGCTACCGTGGCCATTGCCCGTTGGGAAAAAGACATTGATATCCAGCGCGCCAACAAGGTGCTCGATGGCGAGCAAGGGTATGCCTTCCAGGCCAAGAAGCCGGTGCTGCCGGCGCATCAGGAATTCTAGCAACGCGATCCAACTGTGGGAGCTGGCTTGTCGGGTCGCCGCATCGCTGCGATAGCGGTGGGTCAGCCATAGAGATGTTGGCTGGCAGTCAGTCATCGCAGCGATGCGGCGACCCGACAAGCCAGCTCCCACATGGAATCGCCACTCTATTGGCAACATCAAGGAGACGTAGACGTGATCAGCACTTCAACCGTCGTCAACTCAGTCGTAGAAAAACTGCGCGCCGCACTCAAGCGGGGCCAGTGGCGCCAGGGCGACATGCTCCCCGGCCAGCGTGAACTGGCCGAGCAGATGGGCATCAGCCGCCCGAGCCTGCGCGAAGCCGTGATCGTGCTGGAAACCCTGGGCCTGGTGCGCTCGATGCCCGGCAAAGGCGTGGTCGTGCTGGAAACCAGCGTCAGCGAGCCACAGTCCAGCGACGCCGTGGCCGACGCCAGCCTCGAAGATATCCTGCAACTGCGCTACACCCTCGAACCCTTCATTGTCGGCCTGGTGGCCCAGTCCATCAGCAGCAAGGAAGTCGGCCAATTGCGCCTGACCTTGATGGACATGCGCGAAGCCCTGGATGCCGGCGACGCCGAAGCGGGCATGAACGCCTACATCGGCTTTCACGAAGAGCTGTTCGCGCTGACGTCCAACCCGATCTTCCAGAACGTGGTGCAACAAACCAGCAACGCCCTCAAGCAAAGCGCCCAGGTACTGCGCAATTCACCCGAACACTTGGCCGAACGCCTGCAGGAAAACGACGCCGTGGTGCGCGCCATCCGCAACAAGAACAGCGCCCTGGCGAGCGCCGAAATGCGCCGACATATCCTCCAGGAAGGCCTGCGCATGGGCATTCGTTTGAATATCCCGGACGACCATCTGGGCAGCTGATTTTTTGGAGACCGACCATGAGCGCCCCCGCCCTGCAACGCAATGCCGTCCTCCCTGCCCTGCGCCTGGTTGGCGGTAAAAAACTTTCGGTGGATGACATCTACCCACGCCTGTTCGATGCCATCCTCGAACAACGCATCGCCCCGGCCAGCCGTTTTACCGAAGAGAGCCTGGGCGAAACCTTTGGTGTGAGCCGCAGTGTGATTCGCCGTGTGCTGGCCAAGCTGTCCCATCAGCAAGTGATCATCCTGCGCCCCAACCAGCGTGCCCAGGTGGCGGCGCCGGATGCGCAGCAGGCGCGTCAGATTCTGGAGGCGCGGCGGATGACCGAGATCACCGTGGTGCAGTTGGCCTGCGCCCAAGCGACCACCCCGCAGATACGCCAGCTGCGCGAGTTGATTGCACGGGAGCGCGACTGCATCGAACGCGACCAGCGCGGGCCAGCGATTCGATTATCGGGGGAGTTTCATCTGCAATTGGCGCAGATGGCAGGCAACGCACCGTTGGCGCAATTCCTCAACAGCCTGGTGCCACTGACGTCGTTGATCATTGCGCAATATGAGGCGAAAGCCTGCACCTACTGCGCCTGGCAGGAGCATCTGGGGATTGTCGATGCGGTGGAGCAACGCGATTCAAGTGGCGCCGTGACCCTGATGACTCAGCACCTGGATCATCTGGAAAGCAAATTACTCAAACACCACTGAGTCCAAGTGGATGAACATCAAACTGTGGGAGCTGGCTTGCCTGTGATAGCGGTGGGTCAGCAGCCTTCCTGTTACTGAAAGACCGCTATCGCAGGCAAGCCAGCTCCCACATTGGGTGTGTGGGGTTTGATGAATGTGGCGCCAACAAAAAGCCCCCGCATCTTACGATACGGGGGCTTTTGTTTTACCGAGGGATCAAGCCGGTTGCAGCACCGACTGACCGCTCAACGCCAGGTCGAGCAACTCACGGTTGGCGACCGCATACATGGCGTAGTCCGTGCCGACTGCTGCACGGATTTCGACCATCATTGCGCGCCAGCGATCGGCCATGTCCTGGTGCTGCTCAAGCCACAGGGCCACGCGGGCTTCCATGTCTTGTGGCGCGTCGGCCATTTGCAGTACCGAGATGGTGATCGCCCGTTGCTGCCAGTCCACATCGTCGCGGAACGCTTCGCGGGCCTGGGCCTGCCAGTTGTTGGCCACCGGCAGATCGCTGATCTGCTGCAGGTACCACGGCAGGTCCAGCGCGCTGCCGACGGCGAAGTAGGCCTTGGCCACTTCGGCGGCGTCATGCCCGGTCACGTCGGCGGCTTCGATAATCGGCAGCAAGGTGTACAGGTGAGTCGTGCCTGCAACCATGCGCGCCAACAATTCCGGTACGCCGGCTTCGGTATAGGCCTGGTAGCGGTTCTGCCAGCCTTCGCGGGTCGGGCCTTCCAGCAATTCGTCGAGCTTGAGGCCCAACGCCGCCAGGTGCGGACCGAAGTGCGCGGTGTCGCGGCCAGCGTCCTGCTCGTTGCGACGGCTGCGCAGGAACCAGCGCGTGGCACGACGGCCCAGGCGCATCAGCTCATCCATCAGCTCCAGTTGCACGTCGGCGGACACCTGGTGGTCCAGGGCTTCGATCTGACGGAACCAGTGCGGGAGGTGGAAAATGTCACGCACGATCACGTAAGCACCGGCCACGTTCGCCGGGCTCATGCCGGTCGACTCTTTGAGTCGTTGAACGAAGGTGATGCCCATGTGGTTGACCAGGTCGTTGGCGATCTGGGTGCTGACGATTTCGCGCTTGAGGCGGTGACGGCGCATGGCTTCGCCGAACTTGGCCACCAGGCTCGGTGGGAACGCGGTCTCCATGTCACGGGTCAGGTAGTCGTCATCCGGCACCAGCGACTTGAGCAGGGCTTCCTTGAGGTCGATCTTGCTGTAGGAGATCAACACCGACAGCTCAGGACGGGTCAAACCCTTACCGGTGGAGGCACGCTCCACAAGCTGCTCTTCGGTCGGCAGGTACTCGATGGCGCGGTCCAGCTTGCCACGGCCTTCCAGGTCGCTCATCAGGCGCTTGTACTCGGCAGCACGCTCGTAAGCCTTGCGCGCGGCCAGGGACAACGCCTGGGTCTGCTTGTAGTTGTTGCCCAACACCAGGTTGCCGACTTCGTCGGTCATGCTCGCCAGCAGCTGGTTGCGCTGCTTGTCGGTCATGTCACCGGCCTGCACCACTTCGTTGAGCAGGATCTTGATGTTCACTTCGTGGTCGGAGCAGTCCACACCACCGGCGTTGTCGATGAAGTCAGTGTTGGAGCCGCCGCCATTGAGGCCGAATTCCACACGGCCCAATTGGGTCATACCGAGGTTACCGCCCTCGCCCACTACTTTGCAGCGCAGCTCATTGCCATTGACGCGCAGCGCGTCGTTGGCCTTGTCGCCCACATCGGCGTGGCTTTCAGTGCTGGCCTTGACGTAAGTGCCGATACCGCCGTTCCACAACAGGTCCACCGGCGCCTTAAGCAAGGCGTTGAGCAGTTCGGTCGGGGTCAGCTTGTCGGCCTGGATGTCGAAGCGTTCTTTCATCTGTGGCGAAATAGCGATGCTTTTGGCACTGCGCGAGAAGATCCCGCCGCCTTCGGACATGATGCTGGTGTCGTAGTCGGTCCACGCCGAACGCGGCAGCTCAAACATGCGCTGGCGCTCGACGAAGCTGGTCGCCGGGTTCGGGTTCGGGTCGATGAAGATATGCAGGTGGTTGAAGGCCGCGACCAGTTGCAGCTTGTCGGACATCAACAGGCCGTTACCGAACACGTCACCGGCCATATCGCCGACGCCCACCACGGTGATGCTGTCTTCCTGCACGTTGATGCCGCGCTCACGGAAGTGACGCTGCACACCGACCCACGCGCCCTTGGCGGTGATGCCCATTTTCTTGTGGTCGTAACCTGCCGAACCACCGGAAGCGAACGCATCGCCCAGCCAGAAGCCGTAGTCGATGGCAATGCCGTTGGCGATGTCGGAGAAGGTCGCAGTGCCCTTGTCCGCCGCGACGACCAGGTACGGGTCATCGTCGTCATGACGCACGACGTTGACCGGTGGCACCAGGGCGCCGTCCTTGAGGTTGTCGGTAATGTCCAACAGGCCGGAAATGAAGATGCGGTAGCAGGCGATGCCCTCGGCCGCGATCTCGTCACGGGTGCCGCCCAATGGCAGGCGACGCGGCAGGAAGCCGCCCTTCGCGCCCACCGGCACGATGACCGAGTTCTTGACCTGCTGGGCTTTTACCAGGCCGAGCACTTCGGTACGGAAGTCTTCTTCACGGTCGGACCAGCGCAGGCCGCCGCGCGCAACGTTACCAAAGCGCAGGTGCACGCCTTCAACGCGCGGCGAGTACACGAAGATTTCAAACTTCGGCACCGGCTTGGGCAGCTCAGGAATCGCACGCGGGTCGAACTTGAAGCTGAAGTACGACTTGTTCTGGCCGTTGGCGTCGGTCTGGTAGAAGTTGGTGCGCAGGGTAGCCTTGATCAGGTCCAGGTAGCGACGCAGGATGCGGTCTTCGTTAAGCACCTGAACATCGTCCAGGGCCGTGAGAATCGCTTGTTCCAGGCGTTGCTGCTTGTCTTCGAGGTCATCGGCGGTGAGCTTGCGCGCCAGGTAGAAGCGGGTCTTGAACAACCGGGTCAACTCACGAGCGATGTCGGTGTGGTTGTTCAGGGTGCTGGCGATGTAACCCAGGTCGAAGCCCAGGCGGATCTGCTTGAGGTAACGCGCGTAAGCACGCAGCAGCGCCACGTCGCGCCAAGGCAGGCCGGCGGTAAGTACCAGACGGTTGAACGCATCGTTTTCGGCATCGCCATGCACGATGTGCACGAACGCGTCCTGCAGGGTGTCGTTGAGCTGCTGGATATCCAGGTTCACGCCTTCGGCGGCAATGAACGCAAAATCATGGATCCAGAACTCACGGCCATTGGCGTGACGCAGGCGGTACGGGAACTCGCCCAGCACGCGCAGGCCGAGGTTTTCCAGGATCGGCAGCACGTCGGACAGCGCCAGTGGCGTGTCGGCGTGGTAGAGCTTGCAATGCAGCTCTCGCTGGCCGGAGACCTGGCCCAGCGGCTGATAGAAGCTCATGACCAACGGGTTGGCTTCGGTCAGGCTGTTGAGGTGCTGCATATCGACCACAGCCGAATGCGCAGCAAAACGCTCGCGGTAACCTGCCGGGAAGCCTTTCGGGAAATCCGCCAGCACGTTGGTGCCCTGGGCTTCGCCGAAGCTTTCCACCACCAGGCTGGCGTAGTCGTCCTGCCAGCTGCGGCAGGCCTGCACCACTTCTTTTTCCAGTTGAAGCGGGTCGATGTCCAGGCGGTTCTTCGGGTCAACCCGCAGAATCAGCTGCACACGGGCCAGGACGGACTCGGAGAAGAAGGTCCAGAATTCGCAGTCCGAGGCTTTCAGGCGATCCATCAGCACTTGCTGGATCTTCTGGCGCACTTCGGTGGAATAGATGTCGCGCGGCACGTAGGCCAGGCAGTAGCAGAAACGACCGTACGGGTCTTTGCGCAGGAACACGCGAATCTTGTTGCGCTCCTGGATCTGCACGATCGACATCACGGTGTTGAACAGCTCGTCGACCGGGGTCTGGAACAGGTCATCACGCGGCAAGACTTCAACCACCTGGGCCAGCTCTTTGCCCAGGTGTGCCTTGGCCTGGAAGCCCGAGCGGCGCTCGATTTCCGCGACTTTACGGCGGATGTAAGGGATCACTCGCACGCTTTCGCCGTAGACCGACGAGGTGTAGAGGCCCATGAAGCGGTGTTCCTTGATCACCTTGCCGTCGGCGCTGATCTCACGGATCGACACATAGTCCGGGTACGCCGGACGGTGCACGCGGCTCGGGTGCGCGGCCTTGGCGAACGACAGCACGGTCGGTTCACGCAGGTAAGCCACGGCGTAGTCTTCGATGCGCGTGTCTTCGGCGGTGAGGCCGGCACGCAGCAATTTGGTCAGACCGAGGAAGGAGCCGGTGTCATATTCGATATGACCGCCGTCCGCCTCGTCACGTACCACAAACTCTTCATAACCAAGGAAGGTGAAGTGGTTGCCCACCAGCCATTCCAGGAAGCTCTTGATCTCGGCTTTTTCTTCGCCGTCGATGCTGAACTGGCTCGCGTCGATACCGGCCAGCAGGTCCTGGACCTTGGCTTTCATCGGTTCGAAATCGGCCACGGCCACGCGCACTTCGCCCAACACTTGCTCAAGCTCTTTGCTCAGCACGTTGAGTTCGGCGGCATTGGCGCAACGGTCGATTTCCAAGTACATCAGCGATTCTTGCAGAATGCCTTCGCCCTGGGTGCCTTTGGGCAGGATTTCCAGCAACTCGCCTTTTTTGCCGCGACGCACGCTGAGCACGGTGGTTTGCAGGGTGTGGATGCTGTAGCCACGGCGGTTCAGCTCGGTGCGTACCGAGTCGACCAGAAATGGCAGGTCATGGTGCAGTACTTCGACCGCGGTGTGGGTCGACTGCCAGCCATGACGTTCGTAATCGGGGTTGTAGACCCGCACTTGCGGTTGGGTGTGATCAAAGCGCTCAAGCAGGCGCCAGGCAGACAGGGTGCAACCGGCCAGGTCGGAAAGGCGACGTTGGGTCAGTTCGTCCAGGGAAATAATGCCGAAAAATTGCTCAGCGAACAGCGCCACTTGTGGCAGTGCCTGTTCACTGATGTGCTGCGCCAGTGCCGCTTGCAGTTGATGCTGGAAGTCGGACTTGCTGGCTGCGGTGAAGAACGCCATCTGTGGTACTCCGCTTGGGCTTGTTATTGATGGAAGCGTCGCGTGTTATCCCCTTGCGGGGAGACCGTCAGCTCTGTTCGTCAATAACCTTATAACGAATCGAGGTGACAGGTGGGTGAAGCTGCGCAAGGCGATCAGGTCACATCGGATGCGCCGTTTGGCAGGTGACGGTACGACGGGCAGGTCAACGGCCTGACGGTGGCGCATCCACTGCGCAGCTTAACGAGTGTAGGAAGACGGTTGCTTTCCGTACGGCGACATATTCGGTCAAGCGCAGGCAGCGCTGAACATTCTCTAGCGCCCTGCACCTGGGCGAGTAGGACGATAGTTTTTTTCTGTGTAGGCCATAGGCATTTTGAATGGAGTGAATACAGCTCATTCGACCAATTAAAACTGACTCGATGCACACAGCATCGATTGCGCAAACACACCACGGACGGCCCACTGATTAATTGAAGTGAGCGTTTAGTATGACCAGCATAACTGCAACTGTAAGTCAGGGTATTATCAGTGCCTCGACGAATGTACCGAATGGCGTTCCCACTTACCCAACACCGCGCCAAGCCCATAATAAGCCTCCCCTCCCTGAATTAAACTGGGATCGCCCGGAGTTGAAGTGGGGCGAGCAGACCGTACGGCCAGAACAACCTGCCGTGCAACACGATAGCTGGCCAGCCTCTTATTTTTCCGAGCCATTAAAAAGAAACAACGCGCTCGACAGGTATGCAGCCGACAAGTACAAACCCTTCATGTCCGCCACTCAACATACCTCAGAACATGTAGCAGCCCAGATTAAACAAAAGTGGGGGATCGACGTCGATCCGGAAAAAACCTTTCTGGTCACCTTTGCTTATGACAAAAACACCACGCCTCACAAGGCGGTCATTACACAAAAAATCTCCCTGGCGGATGCGGCATGCCTGAATATTCAACACACACCACGGCCCAAGGGGATGACTGGAAAACAAGAGGCTCCCAAAGGGCAACCTACCGAACCCTTCGACATACAGTCTAATTCCCGCCACACGGAAAAGCCCAATTGGGACGGCACTTTCCCACGTCCACTCGTGGGCAATTTCAATACTTATTATCACGGTATTGTGACTGAGCCCTCGCCCGACGCACCCACTACTTACGGTGCGGGCCATCATGTTCAGATCCCCCCGGCCGACTTCAAAAAAATGGTCTGGGACCATGCCTATAAAAAACCCTACGACCAGTACCTGAACTTCAAGTGGTCGCCTGAAACCCGTGAGTCCTATACCGCACTTGCCAAAATTAGCTACCTTAATGCAGCGCACGCGCAACATCATGAGCGCTCGCTGGACGAGGAAGGCCGAAAGATCGCCATGAGCCTCGTCGGTGTACCCGCCAACCAGACTTATCTGGATGCAGGGCTGGAAACACTGGTTAAACCGCACACGCCAGACGCAAGCCTGGAGACCAAATTTCTGAGTTTCAGTGGCTTCCACTCCACTGACATTTTCTATACCAGAGACGTCAATACTCAGAAAACGCTTCTATACATTCCAGGCAATTCGTCCCCCATCCACTCGTTCGATTCGCCCCAAGCAATGAATAAATGGCTGGCTACCCAATTGATTGACGAAGATAAAGCCGCCGCTTTCAAAAAACATTTCTCCCCAAAAGATGCTTCGTCTTCATTATTTAAAAAAGGCTTCGATGCGCGATTGGAGCTGATTCGACAGCACATCAAAGAGCCAGGCGCTGTGGACTTCCTGGAACGGCAAGGCTTTTGGGAAGAGGGTGGCGTATTTGATGGCAAAAACATCACGGGCGACCCTTTCAGCGAGGTTCAAGAGCGCACAGAAAAAAGCATGAAAGCCAGTACCAACCAGGCGTTCGTGCTGAACACAGACCACAACAAGCAAACAATTCTTAAGGCAAAAAAATGGTTGGATGGAGCGCTTCTGCTTGCAACCCCCATTGGCTTGGCACTGCCCCCCGTGGGCATCTTGCTGACGGCGCTGAGTGTGGGCTCCGGATTGCTGGAAGTGGGCGTGGGCATTCACGACAACGCCAACGACCGCGCAAACGCCGATGACAGGATTACGTTCGGTGTATTCAATGCGCTCAAGCCAATACTGACTGCGGGGGCTGGCAAGGCTTCAGAGCCCATCACCGGGCCGATCAAAACAGTGTTAAAGGCCACTATTTTGGCGAAATAACCCACTGCAAGTGCGATACCCGTAGTTGCAGGGGCAGTCCCATCCACTTAAGAGCAGCGTAAACGTTTGTACGATGGCAAAATTAGCCGCCCGTCGTTCAAGTACGCTGCTTTTAGAGGACTGCCCATGCAACTGACCACTCCCCACCTGATCGCCACACCCTGTGACGAAGAAGAAGACAACATGGCCATGCTGTGCTGCCACGGCAATAATGGCGAAATGTTCATGCTCAGCCGTTACCCGGACGAAGATGAGGTTGAGCTGACCTGGGATTACGAACCGTCGACCCTGGATGGGCTGAAAGTGACCTTGAGTGACACCACGCTGGTGATTGAACTGGCGGCGGGTGATGCCGATGCACTGGGCGGCAAGGACCACTTGCGGATCAACCACACCACCGCCGCGTCGGATTTGGCTGAAGTGGAAGAAACCTTGCAGAACATCCTCAAGGGCACCGGCACCTTTAGCCGGATTTAGGCTGTTCCAAGGATCAAATGTGGGAGCTGGCTTGCCTGCGATGCAGGCACCTCGGTGTATCAGGTCACTCCAGTTGATGCCATCGCAGGCAAGCCAGCTCCCACAGGGGCCGAGCGACCCTCAGTGGAATTTGTGCTTTCCACACAAAAATCCTACAAGTTTTGCTAAAAATACCCGCCGCGCCGTTAGTCGCTACACCCCGCGATGCATTAAAGTAGACGCCCCAGGCCCGGCGGTTTTTTTCGACGTTGGGGCTCATCTCTCCAGGAACCGTCATCGATGGAACATCGTGAAGCGCTGCTTGCGCTGCGAACCTTTCTTTCTACGCAGATTCTCGGCCAGGAAAAACTCATCGATCGCTTGCTGATCGCCCTGCTCGCCGACGGCCATATGCTGGTAGAAGGCGCACCGGGCCTGGCCAAGACCAAGGCCATCAAAGAGCTGGCCGAAGGTATTGAAGCGCAGTTCCATCGTATCCAGTTCACCCCCGACCTGTTGCCGGCCGACATCACCGGCACCGAGATCTATCGCCCGGAAACCGGCAGCTTCGTGTTCCAGCAAGGCCCTATCTTCCACAACCTGGTACTGGCGGACGAAATCAACCGCGCGCCAGCCAAGGTGCAGTCGGCATTGCTCGAAGCCATGGCCGAGCGCCAGGTCAGTGTGGGTCGCAGCACCTACGACCTGTCGCCGCTGTTTTTGGTCATGGCCACGCAAAACCCCATTGAGCAGGAAGGCACTTACCCACTGCCCGAGGCCCAGCTCGATCGCTTCTTGATGCACGTCAAAATCGGTTTCCCGGACGCGGCGGTCGAACGACGCATCCTGCAGCAAGCCCGTGGCGAGGCGCTCAATGGCGAAACCAAGCCCGAGCGCCGCGTGAGCCAGCAGGCGATTTTTGCCGCGCGCAAGGAAATCCTCGGCCTGTACATGGCCGATGCGGTGGAGGAATACCTGGTGCAACTGGTCATGGCCACGCGCACCCCGGCCAAGTTCGATCCTGAAATGGCCGAGTGGATCGCCTATGGCGCAAGCCCGCGCGGCTCCATCGCCCTCGACCGCTGCGCCCGCGCCCATGCGTGGCTGGCCGGGCGCGACTTTGTCAGCCCGGAAGATATCCAGGCAGTACTGTTTGATGTGCTGCGTCACCGCATCATCCTGTCGTTCGAGGCCGAAGCGGCCGGCATTGACCAGGACCGCGTGGTGCAACGCATTCTCGACGTCGTTGCCGTCGCTTGAACCCCATGAATGCCGGCGATGGAATCCGCGTCACGCTCAGCGAATTGATTGAGATGCGCCACCGCGTGCGCGAAGTGCAGCTGTTTTCCACGCCAAGCCAGCGCAGCCCGCTGATTGGCCTGCACCACTCCAAGCTGCGTGGGCGCGGTGTCGACTTCGACCAAGTTCGCGTGTACCAGGCTGGCGACGATGTGCGCACCATCGACTGGCGCGTGACGGCCCGCACCCAGGAGCCGCACACCAAGCTATTTCATGAAGAACGTGAACGGCCGATTTTCATCATGGTTGAGCAAAGCTGTCGGCTGTTCTTCGGCTCCGGGCAAATGTTCAAATCGGTACTCGCCGCCCAAGCCGCCAGCTTGATCGGCTGGGCAGCGCTGGGGCACAACGACCGCGTCGGCGGGTTGGTGTTCGGCGACAGCGAGCACTACGAAATCAAGCCCCGGCGCAGTAAACAAAGCCTGCTGCAATTGCTTAACCGCCTGGTGCGCGTGAACCAGAGCCTGAATACCGAAAGCCGCCCCGAAGCCGACGCGTTGGGCATGGCGCTGCGCCGTGGCCGCGAAGTGTTGCGCCCGGGCAGCCTGGTGATTGTGATCTGCGATGAGCGCGCGTTGACCGAAGGCGCCGAGCAACAGCTGAGCCTGCTGTCACGCCATTGCGACCTGTTATTGTTGCCGATCTCCGACCCACTGGACCACGCCCTGCCCGCCGCCGGGCTGCTGCGTTTCGCTGAACGTGGCGCGCAATTGGAACTGGACACGCTGAATTTCGATTTGCGCCAGGCCTATAAAGCCCAGGCTGAGGAACGCATTGCACGTTGGGAACTGCTGGCACAGAAGCTGCGCATTCTATTGATGCCCCTGAGCACCCAAAGCGAGATGGTCGAGCAATTGCGCGAATACCTCAACCCGCAACGCCCGGTTAAAAAGCAATGAGCAGCCTGGACCAACTGCAGCCACTGATCGCCCCGCCGGCCATCGGGTTCTGGCCGCCTGCGCCGGGTTGGTGGCTGTTGCTGCTGGTGATCCCGCTGCTGGGCTGGGGCCTATGGTGGTTGCGCCGTTTCCTGCCCACCCGACGCCCCGTGGCCCGCGCCGAACAACCGCTGGACCCGCTGCGCATCGCCGCCCTGGCCGAACTTGCGCTGATGCCCAAACCCTACGACGGCGCGCCCGCCGGTGCCTGGCTGCAGCAGCTCAATGGCCTGCTCAAGCGCCTGTGCCGCAACGACTACCCCTACAGCCAGAGCCACACATTAAACGGGCGCAAATGGCTGGCGTTCCTCGACAACCGTTGCCCGGCCGCCGGGCTTACACGCTGGATGGTGTTGGTCGAAGGCGCCTACAAACCCGAATGCAAACTCGACGACAAGGCCATCGCCGGCCTGACCCAAGCGGTCGATACCTGGATTCGCAAACATGTTTGAGTTCGCCTGGCCGTGGATCTTCGCCCTGTTGCCCTTGCCGTGGTTGATGCGCTTCATCCTGCCAGTGGCCGACAGCGGCGAACCCGCGCTGAAGGTCAGCTACCTGGCCGACCTTGAGGGCCTGGCGCGCCGCCGTGCGCGGGTCAACCTGCCCGGCTGGCGCCAGCAAGCGCCGTTCGTGGTGCTGTGGCTGCTGCTGCTGACCGCCGCCGCGCGCCCGGAATGGCTTGGCGAACCGCTGCCCATTGCCGCCAGCGGCCGTGACTTGCTGGTGGCCGTGGATGTGTCCGGCTCCATGGATTTCCCTGACATGCACTGGCAGGACGATGACGTCAGCCGCCTGAGCCTGGTGCAGCATTTGCTCGGCGACTTCCTGGAAAGCCGTGAAGGCGACCGCGTGGGCCTGATCCTGTTTGGCAGCCAGGCTTACCTGCAAGCCCCGCTGACCTTCGACCGGCGCACCGTGCGCACCTGGCTGGATGAAGCACGTATCGGCATCGCCGGCAAAAACACCGCCATCGGCGATGCGATTGGCCTGGCCTTGAAACGCCTGCGCCAGCGCCCGGCGCAAAGCCGTGTGCTGATCCTGGTCACCGATGGCGCCAACAATGCCGGGCAGATCGACCCGCTGACCGCCGCGCGCCTTGCGGCCGAAGAAGGCGTGAAAATCTACCCGATCGGCATCGGCGCCGACCCGGAGCAAACCGGTTCGTTGGGCATCCTGGGCGTCAACCCGAGCCTGGACCTGGATGAACCGGCCTTGAAGGCCATCGCGGACGCCACCGGTGGCCGCTACTTCCGCGCCCGCGACGGCGACGAGCTGCAAAAAATCAAACAAACCCTGGACCAGCTTGAGCCCGTCGCGCAACAGCCGACCCAGGCACGCCCGGCCCAGGCGCTGTACAGCGCACCGCTGGCGCTGGCGTTGATCCTGAGCATGTTGCTGGTGGTTCAAGAACGCTGGCCCAATAACCCCTTGCAACGCACCTTCAACAAACTCTCGACCAAGGGCATTTTCCTGCAACAGCACCCGCAATGGCGCCAACGCCTTAAACGCCTGCGCTTGCGGAGGCGTCGATGATCGACCTGTGGCCACACTGGTTTCGCCCTTGGTGGTTGTTGCTGCTGCCGTTGCTCGGCTGGCTGCTGTGGCAGCTGTGGCACCGACAAAAGCGCGCCGGGCGTTGGCAAATGATTTTGCCGCCGGCGTTTCATGCGGTGCTGCTCAGTGGCGGCAATGGCCGCGAAAGTAAATCGCCCTGGGTGGTGTTGGGCATCGCCTGGCTGCTGGCCGTGCTGGCATTGCTTGGCCCCAGTTGGCAAAGGGTTGAACAGAACAGCCAGAAACCGGCCGACCCGGTGGTGGTGCTGTTGGAGCTGACCCCGGAAATGCTCGCCACCGACAGCCCGCCCAATCGTTTGGAACAGGCGCGGCGCAAGCTCTATGACTTGCTGCAGGCACGCGACAACGCGCCCACCGCCATCGTCGTGTATGCCGGCAGCGCCCATACGCTGGTGCCGCTGTCGGATGATCTGGCCACCAGCCGCAACTTGCTCGAAGCCCTGCGCCCCTCGATCATGCCCGAGCCAGGCCATCGCGCCGATCTGGCGGTGGAAAAAGCCCTGGGTTTGCTCAAGCAAGCCGGTCTCGGCCAGGGGCGCCTGTTGCTGGTCGGCTCGTCGCTGTCGAAACAGGAGCGTCAAGGCATTCGCCTGCAGTTGCAGAGCGCCCAGGCCCCCAGCTTGTCGATCCTCGGCATCGGCAGCCGCGAAGGCACGCCGGTGACCCAGGAAAGCGGTGAATTCCTTAAAGATGACCAGGGCGCCATTCTGGTGCCGCGCCTGGACGGCCCGACGCTAAAGGCGTTTGCCAGTGAAATGGGCGGCCGCTACCGCGCCGCGCGCCTGGATGACAAAGACCTGCGCCAGCTCAACCTGCTCGATGGCCCGCAGGCCCTGCGCAACGACGGCCAACTGCTGCACCTCGACACCTGGGCCGACCAGGGTTACTGGCTGCTGCTACCGTTATTGTTGCTCGCCGCCTGCGCCGGGCGTCGCGGCTGGCTGTTCTGCGTGCCGTTACTGTTACTCGGTGCGCCGCAGCCCAGCTATGCCTTTGAACTTCAGGACCTGTGGCTGCGACCCGACCAGCAAGGCCAATATCTGCTGAAGAAACAACGCCCCAACGAGGCCGCCAAACACTTCGAAGACCCGCAATGGCAAGGCGTGGCACTGTATGAGGCGGGCAACTACGCCGAGGCGATCAAGCGTTTTGCCCAAGGCAATGACGCGTATTCCCACTACAATCGCGGGAATGCGCTGGCCAAATCCGGCGAACTGGAAGCCGCCATCGACGCTTATGAGCAAGCGCTCGAAGCCCAGCCCGACCTGCAACCGGCGCTGAAAAACAAAGCGCTGGTCGAAACCCTGATCCAGGAAAAGGCCCAGCCCGAGCCGGCCAAGCCTGTCAAAAATGAGGATGACGAAACCACCCAACCCGGCCAAACTGCGCAACCGGGCAGCAGCGGCCAAAGTGCCACGGGGGGCGAGCAATCACCCCAAGGCCAAGGCCAGGCCAGTGCCGGCGATAACCAGACGGGCGCCACGCCCAAAGCCGGCGGCAACGACGTACCGGGCAGCGAGCTAGGGGACGAACACACCACCACCCCGCCCTTGCGCCCCGCCGATGCCAGCCTCGATGGCGAGCACCGCCAGGCGCTGGAGCAATGGCTGCAGCAGATCCCGGACAACCCCGGCGAACTGCTGCGACGTAAATTCTGGTACGAACAGCAACAACATCAGGACAAGACTCGATGAGCCGCCGCACCACCCTTCTGCTCCTGCTCGCCCTGTCGGCAAGCCACGCCCAGGCGGCCAACCTGGTGGCGAGTGTCGACCGCAGCCGCGTCAATTCCGGGGAAACGGTGGAGTTGACAGTGGAATCCAGCGACGTCACCCAGTTCGGCAAACCCGACTTGTCACCCCTGGATGCGCAGTTTGAAGTCAGCGGCACGCGCCAGATCAACCAACTGACTACCTTGGGCGGCGATAACCACGCCACCACGCGCTGGATCATCACGTTGCTGCCCAAGGAAAACGGCACCGTGGTGATTCCGCCGCTGCAAGTGGGCGAACTCAAGACCCAGCCGATCAGCCTGCAAGTGCTGGAAACCGCCAGCCAGAACACCAGTGCCGAACTGGCCCCGGTGTTTATCGAAGCCAATCTGGACCAGAGCAGTGTGTACGTTCAGGCCCAGGTGCTGTTGACCGTGCGCGTGTACCACTCGGTGTCGCTGTATGACGACAGCAGCCTCACGCCGTTGCAAATCCCCGATGCGCGCATTGAACAATTGGGCGAGTCGCGCACTTACGAGAAGGTCATCAACAGCATTCGCCACGGCGTAATCGAAACCCGCTATGCGATTTACCCGCAGCACAGCGGTGCCTTGGTGATTCCGGCGCAGACTTTCAGCGCCACCTTGGTGGAATCGCGCCCGCCCCAAGAGAACACGCTGCAGGGCACCAAACCGGGCAAGTTGATTCACGTAAGCTCTGCCCAATTGCCGCTGACCGTCAAGCCCAAGCCGGAGTTCTACCCCGCCGACGCCGCCTGGCTGCCCGCGCGCAGCCTGACCCTGAGCGAAGTCTGGAACCCCGAGCCTGATCACGTTCAAGTGGGCGACTCCCTGACCCGCAGCCTCACGGTCAAGGCCGAAGGCCTGTCCAGCGCCCAGTTGCCGGCCCTGCCCAGCAGCGACATCAATGGCCTGCGCCGCTACCCGGACCAGCCGGTGCTCGGCAACCAAAACAGCGACCGTGGCCTGATCGGCAGTCGTGAGGACCGCGAAGCCCTGGTGCCAACCCGCGCCGGTGCCGTGGAGTTGCCCGCCGTGGAAGTGGTGTGGTGGAACACCCACGAAGATCACCTGGAACGCACCAGCCTGCCCGCGCGCACGCTGCAAGTGGCGACCAACCCAAGCCTGGTGGTGGACACGCCCGCCACACCAACGGTCATTACCGCACCGGACGATAGCCGCCTGTGGCTGTGGCAACTGAGCACCTTGATACTTGCCTGCACCACGCTGTTGGGTTTTGGCCTGTGGTGGCGCGCACGTCGCCAACCCGCCGTGCAACGCGCCGTACAAACCGGCCCGAGCCCGCGCTCGCTGTTGGACGACCTCAAGCGCGCCACCCAGGCCAACGACCCGCAAGCCACGCGCCAGGCACTCGACGCCTGGGCGCGGCAACAACCGGAAACCCTGGCCGACATGGCGGCGCGGTTCGTGCCGCTGTCGGATGCCTTGGATGGGTTGAACGGCGCGCTGTACAGCGAGAGCGGCCAATACTGGCTGGGTGAAGATTTATGGCGTGCGGTCAAAGCAATTCCGATGGTCGAGCGTGCGCAAGACCCGGCAACGGACACCACCAGCTTGCCGCCGTTGTATCCCAAGTAAATCTCTCTCTACCTGACAGCACAAAACCCATGTGGGAGCTGGCTTGCCTGCGATGGCCATAGGTATGCCGA
>NZ_JACAQL010000022.1:0-662 GCF_013385245.1 Pseudomonas sp. IPO3747 | reverse complement strand
GCCTGCTCGCCACAACAGCACACTTGCCACAGGCTTCGTGTTGCTGAAATACCGAGGTGTCTGCATCGCAGGCAAGCCAGCTCCCACAGATGATGGGTGTAGCCTGGGTGACATGCATTGTTAAAGGCCAGCAGTCCATATCCCTTTAATTTGCGGGAAGTTTCCTAGACAATCCTTTGGCCTTGCGCCTGCTCACTTCACTGGCTAGCCTTCGCTCCGTCGCTGCATATCAGCGATCGGGTGTGAGAACCTGTGAACCAGTAGGCGCCAAGCGCCGCAACCGCGAGCAACACGCTCTATGGCGGCTGTGTGCAGGCAGACTTCGGTCTGGCTGGAGTCCTACTGTCCGGTATTCTCACCCTGCACATAGCTGCCACCCTGTTGTCGAGTGAGACCGACATCCGGATGGCTCCTTTTTCAGTAGGAATATCCGCATGACCAAAATCGTCCCAGACCCACCCCGTTTCACCCCCGACCGTGAAATCTTCGAACGCGCCCTGAGCCACTACCTGCAACCCACCCCACCGCCATCCTTCACCGTGCATCACGACCTCAGCTTCGAAGACGCCCTCGCCCAAATCTGCGACTTGCTGCGCTGTGCAGCCGCCACCGCAGCGGCCACCCGCCAGGCGCTGAGCGGTGATGAACAGCACATGGCCGGC
>NZ_JACAQL010000021.1:331-486 GCF_013385245.1 Pseudomonas sp. IPO3747 | reverse complement strand
GTCACCGATACACCGGGTACTGATAACACCACCACCGTCACGTTGACCGCGCCAAGCGCAGTCAATGAGGGTGGCCAGATTACGTATACCGCTACGCTTTCCAATAAAGCGGGTACTGATGTAACGCTGAAGTTGGATAACGGCTCGACCATCAC
>NZ_JACAQL010000021.1:0-217 GCF_013385245.1 Pseudomonas sp. IPO3747 | reverse complement strand
CTGGCGGTAACTTCGAAAAACTGGAAGTGGCTGGTGATGGCGCAACCACCACCATCAACGACACCATCGACAAAGTGGATGTGGTTCTGACCGCCACCACCACCGTCGGTGAAGGCGGCAATATCGTCTACACCGCCAGCCTTGTGGATAAAAACGGCGCGGCAGTGACCAACATCACCAACCCGCTGACCGTGACTTTGGACAATGGCCAGACCAT
>NZ_JACAQL010000020.1:0-558 GCF_013385245.1 Pseudomonas sp. IPO3747 | reverse complement strand
AGATCACCGACACCGCTGGCGGTAACTTCGAGAAGCTGGAAGTGGCTGGTGATGGTGCAACCACCACCATCAACGACACCATCGACAAAGTGGATGTGGTTCTGACCGCAACGACCACAGTGGGCGAAGGCGGCAACATCGTCTACACCGCCAGCCTTGTGGATAAAAACGGCGCGGCAGTGACCAACATCACCAACCCGCTGACCGTGACCTTGGATAACGGCCAGACCATCACCATCGGTGTGAACCAGTCGAACGGCAGCGTGACCGTTGTAGCTCCAGATGATGTGTACAAGGGCGACCAGACCGTCACTACTGCTATCACTAATGTGACTGGCGGTGAGCACTTCGAGAATCTGGTGCCGGGTACTACGCCGGTTAGCACCACTGTCACCGATACTCCGGGCACTGATAACACCACCACCGTGACACTGACCGCGCCAAGCGACGTCAACGAAGGCGGTCAGATTACGTACACCGCTACGCTTTCCAATAAAGCAGGCACTGACGTAACGCTGGAGGTGGGTAACGGTTCGTCTAACCACCTCAAAGCTGGCG
>NZ_JACAQL010000019.1:0-107114 GCF_013385245.1 Pseudomonas sp. IPO3747 | reverse complement strand
GATCAAGACACAAGCGGGCTTGTGTGGGAGCTGGCTTGCCTGCGATAGCATCACCGCGGTCTGACTGAAAGAACAGGGTGCCTGCATCGCAGGCAAGCCAGCTCCCACATTAGTCCAGGGTTCGCGGCAGTTGTAAGGTCACCCGCAACCCGCCTTCGCGCAAATTCTGCAAACTCACTTCCCCACCATGGCTGTGGGCAATGTTGCGCGCGATGCCCAGGCCCAAGCCATACCCCTGCTGTTGGCCGGCCAGGCGAAAGTGCGGTTCGAAGACCTGTTCCAAACGCTGCTCCGGCACGCCC
Organism: Pseudomonas sp. IPO3747; assembly: GCF_013385245.1. Classification (NCBI taxonomy): domain Bacteria; kingdom Pseudomonadati; phylum Pseudomonadota; class Gammaproteobacteria; order Pseudomonadales; family Pseudomonadaceae; genus Pseudomonas; species Pseudomonas sp. IPO3747. The sequence goes on along the minus strand of NZ_JACAQL010000019.1, from coordinate 106,812 downwards.
GGGCCTTCGTCATCCACATGCAGGATGAACTCCACGCCATCGTCCTCTATATGCAAATGCGCGTTCTGCCCGTACTTCAAGGCATTGTCGATCAGGTTGCCGATGCAGCGCTTGAGCGCCAGCGGTTTGCCCGGATAAGGGGTCAGCGCCCGTCCGTGCTGGGTGATACGGCCGTTACCGTTCGGCGCCAGGTACGGTTCCACCAGGCAATCAAGCACGTGGTTAAGGTCGACCGGCTCGATGTTCTCGTGGATGTCGGTGTCTTTGACGCATTGCAGTGCCCCCTTGACCAGCAACTCCAACTCATCCAGGTCACGACCGAATTTGGCTTGCAGGTTTTCGTCTTCCAGCAACTCCACGCGCAAGCGCAGACGCGTGATTGGCGTGCGCAAATCGTGGGAAATTGCGCTGAACAGTTGGCTGCGCTCGGTGAGGTAACGGCTGATGCGCTCGCGCATGGCGTTAAACGCACGGCCCACTTCCACCACTTCGCTGCCACCGCCTTCGGCCACCGGTTCCACATCGGCGCCCAGGGACATGTCCCGCGCTGCACGGGCCAGGCGCTTGAGCGGCCGGCTTTGCCAGTGCACCAGCAGGCCGATAAACAGCAACAGGAAACCGCTGGTCAGCACGATAAACCACACTTGCTGCGACGGCAGGCCTTGTTCTTCCAAACTGGTGTAGGGCTCGGGCAGCAGCGAGGCGATGTACAGCCATTCGCCGGGTGCCAGCTGGATTTGCGTGACCAGCACCGGCGGGTTCACCGGCTCCAGGGTCAGCGCGTAATGCGCCCAGGAACGCGGCAGTTCATCGAGTTTGAGGCCCGCGTTGAAAATACGCAGGTCCTCGGCGCTGACGAACTCCACCGAGATATGCACGTCGCTGCCCAGGGTCTGGCGCAGCACCTCGTCCACGGCTTGCAGCACCGCCTGCTTGCGCGGGGTCTGCGGCAGAATCTGCATGTCCAATGGGCGGTCGTTGAGGGTCACCACAAACCGCGTGCCGCCCATGCTGCGCAGTTGGTCGAGCACCAACGGGCGGTAGGCAACCGGCAGCGAGCGGAAGTAACTCACGCTGGCCGTCATCGAATGCGCCAGGCTGCGCGCGCTGGTCACCAGGCCTTCGAGCTGGGTGGCGCGAAGTTGCGAAACCCAGATCACGCTGGACAGCGCCTGGGCAAACAGCACCACAAGCAAGGTCAGCAGCAACATGCGCCCAAGCAGCGAACGCGGCACCGGAAAACGCCGGCGGCGCTCGGTCAGCGGCTCAGTGGGCATTGCCGGCAACCACGCTGGCTGCCAGTTGATAACCGCTGCCACGCACGGTGCGGATCAGCCTTGGAGGTTTTTCGGTATCGCGCAGGCGTTGGCGCAGGCGGCTGACGGCCATGTCGACGATACGGTCCAACGGCATCAGGTCGCGGCCACGGGTGGCATTGCCGATGGTGTCGCGGTCGAGAATCTGTTGGGGGTGATCAAGAAACAACTTGAGCAAGGCAAAGTCGGCGCCGGAGAGGATTACCTCTTCGCCGTCCACGTGAAACAGGCGATGACTGATCATGTCCAGGCGCCACTCATCGAACACCAGAACGTCGCCGCCACCCGTGCGCTCCTGGCCAAACTGGGCGCGACGCAACAAGGCTTTGATCCGCGCTTGCAGCTCGCGAGGGCTGAAGGGTTTGCCGATGTAGTCGTCGGCGCCCAGCTCCAGGCCGATCACGCGGTCGGCTTCGTCGGAACTGGCGGTCAGCATGATGATCGGCACCTGCGCCTGGCGCGGGTGCTGGCGAATCCAGCGGCAAAGGCTGAAACCGTCTTCGTCCGGCAACATCACATCGAGGATGACCAGGTCGCACGGCGCCTCGTTCATCGCCTGGCGGAACCCCGCGCCATCCGGCACGCCACGCACCTGGAAGCCGGCGCGACTGAGGTAGGTCTGCAGCAATTCGCGGATTTCCTGGTCGTCGTCGACGAGGAGAATCGATTTACTGATTACGCTCACGGGGTCCTCCTTGTTGTTATGGCCAAGCTTAAATCATTTGTTGCGTTTGAGGCCCTATCGCAGGCAAGCCAGCTCCCACAGTTGACTGCATTCCAAGGTTGGAACCCGGTCAACTGTGGGAGCTGGCTTGCCTGCGATGAGGCCATCAGCCCCTACGCAAAAGCCTGCTCAAGCGCAACACCGGCCCCGGTCAACCCGGAATACGGCGCCGTCACCAACCACACCGGAATGCCTTTGAAATAGTCGCTCATGCAGCCTTTGTCGCTGAAACTCTTGGCAAAACCGCTGTTGATAAAGAAGTCGGCAAACCTCGGAATCACCCCGCCCACGATGTACACACCACCACGCCCACCGGTGGTCAGCACGTTGTTACCGGCCACACGGCCCAGCCAGATACTGAACTGGTTCAACACTTCCATGGCCACCGGGTCGCCGGCCAGGCCCGCGGCCGTAATGGCTTCGGGCGTGTCCAGCACCGGCGTGTGCCCGTCGACCGCACAAATGGCGCGGTACACACGGGGCAGGCCGCCACCGCTCAAGGCGGTCTCGGCGCTGACGTGGCCAATCTCGCTGTAGATGTGCTGCCACAACTGGGTTTCACGCGGGCTGCTCAGCGGCAGGTCGACATGGCCACCCTCCCCTGGCAACGCCGCGTAACGGCCTTCGCCCAAATCCAGCAAGGTGCCCACACCCAGGCCAGTGCCCGGGCCGATCACCACGGCTGGGCGTAACGGCTCCGGCGTGCCTTGGCAGACCACACGGAATTCATCGGGTTTGAGCCGCGTCATGCCCAGGGCCATGGCCGTGAAGTCATTGACCAGCAGCAGCTCATCGACCTGCAGGGTTTTGCAAAACGCAGTTTTGCTCAGCCGCCAGTGATTGTTGGTGAATTTAAATTCATCGCCACTCACCGGCCCCGCGACTGACAGGCACACCGCGCCGATGTCCCCGATTTCCAGGCCTTCCTCCTTGAGGTAAACCTTGATGGCTTCCTCAGGGCTGTGGTGGTCCGCCGTGGCATGCACGCGGATCGAATGCAGTTCCTGATCCCGCCACAACGCAAAACGGGCGTTGGTACCACCAATGTCACCGACCAGCGCAAGCTTCACTTAAGCGTCTCCAAGGCAGAGGTAAAGGCGCTGGCGCCCTGCTCTGCGGAGCTTGCGGCCAAGCGCATAAATGCAAACAGCTCGCGACCGGCCCCCACGTTGTTGCCCAACAGGCCCGTGGCAGGCGTGCGCGCTGCAAATTCTTCGGCGTCCACCTTAAGCTCCAGGGTGCCCTTCACGCCATCGACGCGAATGATATCGCCATCCTTGACCCGCGCCAGCGGCCCGCCGCTCTGGGCTTCGGGGTTGACGTGAATCGCGGCGGGGATCTTACCCGACGCGCCAGACATACGCCCGTCTGTTACCAACGCAACTTTGAAGCCACGGTCCTGCAACACACCGAGGAACGGTGTCATCTTGTGCAGTTCCGGCATACCGTTGGAGCGCGGCCCCTGGAAGCGCATCACCGCGACAAAGTCTTTTTCCAGCTGGCCGGCCTTGAATGCATCGGCCAGATCCTGCTGATCCTGGAACACCACGGCCGGTGCTTCGACGATCTGATGCTCCGGCGCCACGGCCGAAACCTTCATCACACCACGCCCGAGATTGCCTTCCATCACGCGCAAGCCGCCTTCCGGCGAGAACGCACGGGCTACGGGGCGCAGGATGGTTTCGTCGAGGCTTTCGATCGGGCCGTCGCGCCAGATCAGCTCGCCGTCGACCAGGAACGGTTCCTGGGTGTAACGGCTCAAGCCCTTGCCCGCCACGGTGTTCACATCCTCATGGAGCAAGCCGGCTTCGAGCAGTTCGCGGATCAGGAACGACATGCCGCCCGCTGCCTGGAAGTGGTTGATGTCGGCCTTGCCGTTTGGATACACGTGGGACAGGGTCGGCACCACCTCGGAGAGGTCGGCCATGTCCTGCCAGGTGAGGATGATGCCCGCCGACATGGCGATAGCCGGCATGTGCAGGGTGTGGTTGGTAGAACCGCCGGTAGCGTTTAGGGCGACGATGGAGTTGACGATGGACTTCTCGTCGACGATCTCGCCAATCGGCGTGAAGTCGCCACTGGCTTTGGTCAGGCGCGTGACCTGGTGCGCGGCCTCACGGGTCAGCGCGTCACGCAGCGGCGTGTACGGGTTGACGAACGAAGCGCCCGGCAGGTGCAGGCCCATCACTTCCATCAGCAACTGGTTGGTGTTGGCGGTGCCGTAGAAGGTGCAGGTGCCGGGGCTGTGGTAGGACTTCATCTCCGATTCCAGCAGTTCCTCACGGGTAGCCTTGCCTTCGGCATAACGCTGGCGCACGTCGGCTTTCTGCTTGTTGGAGATGCCCGACGGCATAGGGCCGCCCGGCACGAAGATCATCGGCAGGTGGCCGTAGCGCAGCGCACCCATCATCAGCCCCGGCACAATCTTGTCGCAGATGCCCAGCATCAGCGCGGCATCGAACATGTTGTGGGACAGCGCTACCGCCGTCGACATGGCGATGACTTCGCGGCTGAGCAAGCTTAGCTCCATGCCAGGCTCGCCTTGGGTCACGCCGTCGCACATGGCGGGCGTGCCACCGGCGAACTGGCCGACCGAGCCGACTTCGCGCAGGGCTTTCTTGATCTGTTCCGGGAAATGTTCGTACGGCTGGTGCGCCGAGAGCATGTCGTTATATGACGAAACAATTGCCACGTTGGCGGCATTCATCATACGCAGACTATTTTTATCTTCAGTGCCGCAGCCGGCCACGCCGTGGGCAAAGTTGGCGCATTGCAGCTTGCCGCGCATCGGGCCGTCGCTGGCCGCGCCACGAATGAGCGCAAGGTAAGCCTCGCGGGTTGCACGACTGCGGGCGATAAGCCGTTCGGTGACCTCAAGAACGCGGGGATGCATGTATAGAACTCCAGGCTAACGGATGTGGCGACCTGAGAGTCTATGCTGATCAAACGCCCGCAGCTCATGGGATGGCAGGGTGTCGTTTGAATCATCGGACCAGTTGATTCAGGTCACTCGTTGTAGATTGAACAAAATATTGCCACTAAAAAGGCTTGTTTTCTATTTTTATGCGAATAATCTTGTAATTCTTACAACAAATCGACGACAGGCACTTTCCAATGACTCTTCGTATCGCAATCAATGGTTTTGGCCGTATCGGCCGTAATGTCCTGCGCGCACTGTATACCCAAGGCTACCGCCAGGATTTGCAGATCGTCGCCATCAATGATCTGGGCGACAGCTCGATCAATGCCCACCTGCTCAAATACGACACCGTGCATGGCACTTTCGACGCAGAGGTCGCCCACGATCAGGAAAGCCTGACCGTCAATGGTGACCGGATTGCCGTCAGTGCCATTCGCAACCCGGCCGACCTGCCGTGGGCTGCGCACAAGATCGACGTGGTATTCGAATGCACCGGTCTGTTCACCGACCGCGACAAGGCTGCCGCCCATATTACCGCCGGTGCGCGCAAGGTAATCATCTCGGCCCCGGCCAAAGGCGCTGACGCCACCGTGGTTTACGGGGTAAACCATGACATTTTGCGTCAATCGCACCAGATCATCTCCAACGCGTCGTGCACCACCAACTGCCTGGCACCTGTGGCTCAGGTGCTGCATCGCGAGCTGGGCATCGAAAGCGGCCTGATGACCACCATTCACGCTTACACCAATGACCAGAACCTCACCGACGTGTACCACACCGACCCGTACCGCGCGCGTTCGGCCACCCAGAACATGATCCCGAGCAAGACCGGCGCCGCTGAAGCGGTCGGCCTGGTACTGCCGGAACTGGCAGGCAAGCTGACCGGCATGGCCGTGCGTGTGCCGGTGATCAACGTGTCGCTGGTGGACCTCACCGTGACGCTGAAAAAAGAAGCCAGCGCCGAGCAAGTCAACGCACTGCTGAAAGAAGCCAGCCAGCATTCGAAGATCCTCGGCTACAACACCCTGCCACTGGTTTCGAGCGACTTTAACCATAACCCGCTGTCGTCGATTTTCGATGCCAATCACACCAAGGTCAGTGGCAAGTTGCTGAAGGTGCTGGCGTGGTACGACAACGAGTGGGGCTTCTCCAACCGTATGCTGGATAACTGCCTGGCGCTCTGCAACGCCGAGTAAACCGACCCGGTTGTTCCATTGTGTGGACTGGCTTGTGTGGGAGCTGGCTTGCCTGCGATAGCATCACCGCGGTCTGTCTGAAAGACCAGGGCGCCTGCATCGCAGGCAAGCCAGCTCCCACACAAGCCAGCTCCCACAGGAGTCGACGCAGCATCTCAAAGTGCCACTTGCCATTTGAGTTGATGATAAGCATTATCATTAACTGCAAACCGGTCTGGTATCACTGTGAGCCAATCTCGCTTCAACCAAGTCTTTCTCACCCAACGGGTGATTCTGCTACGCACTCTGCAGCGGATGGTGAATAACCACAGCACCGCCGAAGACCTGTTGCAGGAAACCTACCTGCGCGTCACGCGGGCGCTCAGCGAGCGGCCGATCGATCACCTTGAACCCTTCGTCTATCAAACCGCGCGCAACCTGGCGCTGGACCATCTGCGCTCGCGCCGCATCCAGGCCCGCACACTGCAAGAAGATGTGCCGCTGGACGTACTGCAGAGCGTCGCCGCGCCGATCAGCACGCCCGAGGACGCCACCCAGGCCGAGCAATTGCTCGAACACCTGAGCGTCAGCCTCGGCCAGTTGAGCGCGCGCCAGCAGCAGATTTTCATCCTCAGCCGCCTGCACGGTTGCAGCTACCAGGAGATTGCCGATCAGTTGCAAGTGTCCTTGAGCACGGTGCAAAAGGAACTGAAATTGATCATGGCTATCTGTGTAGGAGTGGCCGAACGGCTGGATCAGCCTTAAGCTTCACCCGACAGAGGTGTCGAACCAGGCTGTAGGAAAGATGAATAGAACGTGGCGAAGACCCGAGGAACACCGTGACGGACCCGAATAAGCTGCGCCCCCATGAGCTGGCTCATGAGGTGTTGCAAGACGCGGCCATGGACCAAGCCCTCGACTGGCTGATCGCCTTGCAATGCCCGCAACCCGGGCAGCAAGCCGAGTTCGATGCCTGGCTGGCCAGCGACCCGGCGCACCTGCTCGCCTTCAGCAAGGCCCAGGCCGCCTGGGGCGGCGCGCCGGTTCACAGCGCCGCCGTGGCCTTGGCAGTGCCGCGCAAACCCAGCGCGTGGCGGCGTATCAAGCCGCATTGGAAACCCCTGGCCACCGCCGCTGTGCTGCTGATCGGTCTGTTCAGCTTCAGCAACCTGCCCGTGCGACTGCAGGCCGACCACCTCACCGTGGTCGGTGAACGCCAGCGCCTGCAATTGGATGACGGCTCCAAAGTGTTACTGAACACCAATTCGGCGTTTTCCAGCAGCATCAAGGACCACCAGCGCGTCGCCCGACTGTTCCAGGGCGAAGCTTTCTTTGAGGTGGCGCCCAGCCGTGGCCTGCCGCTTGAAATTGACGCCGGGCCCGTGCGCGCCAGCGTGCGCGACACCGACTTCGCCGTGCGCTACCTCAATGGCGAAGCCCAGGTGCAGGTGCAGCGCGGCGATGTGGACTTGAGCAACACCTTTGACGATGCCCGCGTGCGCTTGAGCGCCGGAGAGAGTATCCGCATCGGCCCCAAAGGCTTCGGCCAACCGGCCAAACTGGATGCGAGTAAAGACTTGGCGTGGGTCCAGGGCCGCCTGGTATTCGAAAACTGCCCGATGAGCGAAGTGCTCGCCGAGTTGCGCCGCTATTACCCCGGCTGGATCGTCAACACCAACGACAAGCTCGCAAGCGTGGCCGTCACCGGCAATTACCGCCTCGACCAACCGCTGGATGTGGTGCGCTCCCTGGCGCACATCACCTCGGCCAAGCTCTCGGAGTACCCGGCGCTGGTTATCTTGAACTAAATGAGAATTATTTTTACTCGATAGTAACCGGCGGTTCGTCTCGTTATAGCCAATGCAACTGATTCCTATTTGATCAGCTCGCAACTATAAGATTCGTATCCCCGGAGCGCTCTCGATGTCCTCTCGTTTCAACCGCCGGTCCTCTTCGCCCGTTCTGTCCTTGCTCACCGCCGCCATCCTGCTGGCCAGCGCGCCGGTGATGGCCGCCACTGCCGCCGAACCGGCCGCGCGCAGCCACGGCAATTACAGTTTCAGTATCGAACAGCAGCCCTTGGTGTCGGCGTTGAATGCCTTTACCAGCGTTACCGGCTGGCAAGTCGGCTTGCCGGCAGAGCTTGGCCAGGGTGTGTCGTCCCCCGGCGTGCGCGGCGCACTCTCGCCGGAAAAAGCCCTGGACCGGTTGTTGCTGGGCACCAACCTGAGCTACCGCAAACTGGGCAATAACAACATCGTGCTGGAAAAGCGCCCAGCGGGCAGCACGCTCAATCTGCAGCAGGTGACCATCAGCGCCACCCGCAGTGAGCAGGACGTCAACAGCGTGCCAAGCACCGTTACTGTGCATGCGCGTGAGGAGCTGGACCGCCAGAACGTGAACACCATCCGTGAACTGGTGCGTTACGAGCCCAACGTGTCGGTCGGCGGCGCAGGCACCCGCGCCAGCAACGCCGGCTACAACATTCGCGGCATCGACGGCGACCGTATCCTCACTCAAGTGGACGGCGTGGAAGTGCCGGACAACTTCTTCAACGGCCCGTACGCCAAAACCCGCCGTAACTACGTCGACCCGGAAATCGTCAAGCGCGTCGAGATCCTGCGCGGCCCAGCCTCGGCACTGTACGGCAGCAGCGCCATCGGCGGCGCGGTGAGCTACTTCACCCTCGACCCGGACGACATCATCAAGCCCGGCCAGGACGTCGGCGCCCGCCTCAAAACCGGCTACAGCTCCGCCGACGACAGCTGGCTGACCTCCGGCACCGTCGCCGGCCGCGTGCAGGACTTCGACGGTTTGCTGCACCTGAGCCAGCGCAATGGCCATGAAATGGAGTCCTACGACGGCAACAACGCCACCGGCCTGGCCCGCACCGGCGCTAACCCGGAAGATGCGCGCACCACCAATATCCTGGCGAAAATGGGTTGGAATTATGGCGATGACAATCGGCTGGGATTGACCTACGAGAAGTTCAAGGATGATCGCGACGTCAATCTGAAGAACGCCGTGGGCGGCCCCTTCGTCGGCGGGCGTGGCTTTAATTTCTACCGTGGGCGTTCGGGTAACGACACCATCACCCGTGAACGCTTCGGCATCGAAAACCGCTTTGCCCTCGACTCGCCGATAGCCGATCAGATCAAGACCAGCCTCAACTACCAGATTGCCAAGACTGACCAGAGCACCGCTGAAATCTACCAGCCATCGCGCCGCGTCATGCGCACCCGCGACACCCTGTACGAAGAAAAACAGTGGGTCTTCGACGCACAGCTGGACAAGGCGTTCAGCCTCGGTGAAACCGATCACCAGGTCACCTATGGCACCACCCTCAAGCAGCAGAAAGTCAGCGGCTCGCGCGAAGGCTCGGCCTACTGCCTCGCCGTCGGCTCAGGTTGCACGGCGATCGGCGCGCCCAGCCCGTCTGCCGGCGACAGCGTGAAAAAGTCCAGCGACTTCCCGGACCCGACCATCAACACTTACTCGCTGTTTGCCCAGGACCAGATCAGCTGGGACAAATGGACCTTCCTGCCCGCCGTACGTTACGACTACACCCGGCTCAAGCCCAAGCTGACCCAGGAATTCCTCAACACCGTAAACCCGACCGGCGCCTACCCGGTCAGCGACAAAGAAAAAACCTGGCACCGCGTCACGCCAAAATTCGGCCTGACCTACGCGCTAACCGATCAGTACACCTGGTTCGGCCAGTACGCCGAGGGCTTCCGCACCCCGTCGGCCAAGGCGCTGTATGGCCGCTTTGAAAACCTCAACCTGGGCTACACCGTCGAGCCAAACCCGAACCTCAAGCCGGAAACCAGCAAGGGTATCGAGACCGGAATTCGCGGCCAGTTCGATGAGGGCTCCTTCGACATCGCGGTGTTCTACAACAAGTACCGCGACTTTATCGACGAAGACGCCTCGGTCGCCGGCGGCGACATCCAAACTTTCGAAGCCAACAACATCAAGCACGCCACCATCAAGGGGGTTGAGGCCAAAGGCCGCCTGAACCTCGATGCGTTCGGAGCGCCGCAAGGTCTCTACACACAGGGCTCGGTGGGCTACACCTACGGCCGCAACGACGACAACGGCGAGCCGCTCAACAGCGTCAACCCGCTTAAAGGCGTATTCGGCCTGGGCTACGAGCAAGAGCAATACGGCGCGCTGGTCAGCTGGACGCTGGTGAAAAAACAGAACCGTGTCGACAGCACCACCTTCCACGCGCCGGATGGCAGCACCAGCGCTCCGTTCAAGACCCCAGGCTTTGGCATCGTCGACCTCACCGGTTTCTACAAAGTCACCAACGACGTGACCATCAACGGCGGCCTCTACAACCTCACCGACAAGAAGTACTGGAACTGGGATGACGTGCGCAGCTACGACGGCGTCGGCGAAGCCGGCGTGACCGCGCCGGCCAACCTCGACCGCCTGACTCAGCCGGGTCGCAACTTCGCGATCAACCTGATCTGGGACATCTGACAGCCGCCCTCACCTTGCCGCCCTTTATCAGCGGCGAGGTGAGGTTTTTTTACTGTGCCGCGTCTTCTTGTTCGTCTAGTTGATAACAGCTCTCTTTAGAGCACCCAGGCGCGCCCCTTCTCAAGGATTTTTTCGATGACCGCTTCTCCTACCGCAGAACGCCCAAACCTGCGCTCCCAGCGCCTGAACCAGATCACCCACGCGCCACACACCAAGCTCGACGCGCTGGTCAAAGCCCACGCGCCGTTTGAAACTCCAGCCAACTTCGCCCGTTTTGTAGTGGCGCAGTACCTGTTCCAGTCGGAACTGGTGGCGCTGTACAACGACCCCGAGTTGATCAAGATCGTCCCGGACCTGGCTGAGCGCTGCCGCGCCGACGCCGCCAAACTCGACCTGGCCGACCTGGAAACCGACGTGCCAGCACCGGTTGCCGGCGCCGTGAAAAACCCGAGCAAAGCCGAAGCCCTGGGCTGGTTGTTCGTGTCCGAAGGCTCCAAGCTGGGCGCTGCATTCTTGATCAAGCGCGCCGTGGGCCTGGGCCTGAGCGAAACCTTCGGTGCCCGTCACTTGGGCGAGCCGGCCGGTGGCCGCGCTGAAGGCTGGAAGCGCTTCACCCGCACCCTCGACGGCCTGGAGTTCAGCGCCGAAGAAGAAGCGGCGGCAGAAAAAGGTGCCATCGACGCGTTTGTGCGCTTCACCGTGCTGCTGGAACAGGCGTACGCTAGCGCCCCTGAACTGGCGTAACAGGCCACGATGGGCGCTGGCTTGTGTGGGAGCTGGCTTGTTGTGGGAGCTGGCTTGCCTGCGATGCGCTCACCTCGGTCTACCTGTCAGACCGAGTCGATGCTATCGCAGGCAAGCCAGCTCCCACACAAGCCAGCTCCCACATTTGAGCGGATTTCAGTTCGAATAATGTGTAACCCCTCAACAGATAAACTTCAGCATGACCGGCAAAACCCAATCCACCTCAAAAATCGCCCAGCTGCTCTTCGGCCTGCTGGCCTACGTCAGCCTGGGCATTGGGTTGGTGGCGATTGTCATACCGGGTTTGCCCACCACCGAATTCATCCTGCTGGCCGCCTGGGCGGCGACTAAAAGCTCGCCGCGCCTGAGCGCCTGGCTGGAAAACCACCGGCTGTTCGGACCGATTCTGTTCAACTGGCGCAATGGCAAGATCATCGCGCGCCGCGCCAAAGTCAGCGCCACCGTGAGCATGCTGCTGTGCGCCGTATTGATGTTGGTGATGCTCGATCACGGCTGGCCGATCTACCTGGCGATTGCCGGCATGAGCCTGGGCAACCTGTGGATCTGGTCACGCCCGGAACGGCTTGCAGCCCCCGTATAACGCGGCGCGTAGTGCTTTTCCTACCGCTCATCGCCTTTCCCTCATGAAACATCCCGTTACGCCGATGTTCCGGACATAGCGCCGAATGGACTTGGCTCGCCCTGCTTGCCTTTCAACGAGTCCAATCGCGAGTGAACCTATGTTCGACACCCTCTCCATCCGCTTGAAAATCGTGCTGTTGTCCGGCCTTTGTCTGCTGGGGGTGATAGCGCTGATCATCAGTATCAACCTGTACGAGACCGGTCAGAATGACCATTTGATCAGCGATTCAAGCTCGCGAATGCTCACCCAAAGCGTTCAACACCTGCTGCAAGCCAAGGCCGCCGAACAAGCAGTGCAGTTACAGAAAACCTTTGGCGAAAACCTCGTGGTGGTCACCGCGCTGGCCGATCACGTCAAAGACCTGCGTGCCCTCGCCAACAAACGAGCGCTGGAGCCCGGCGCATTGCGAGAAGAGCTCAACCAGAGTGTCAAAACCGCCTTTGAGCGCAACAGCAAGGTACTGGGCATCTGGCTGTCATTCGAACCCAATGGCCTGGATGGCAAAGACAGCGACTTCGTCAACGACAAAACCCGCGTCTCCAATGAAAAAGGCCGTTTCTCCAGCTACTGGAGCCGCGCTGGCGGCGAAGGCCTGAACACCGTGATGGTCGAGGATGACCTGACCAAAACGACTCTCAACCTCAGCGGCACGCCCTACAACATCTGGTACACCTGCCCACGAGACACGCGCTCGGTGTGCCTGCTCGACCCGTATTCCGATGAAGTGGCCGGCAAGCAGGTGCTGATGACCACTATTTCGCTGCCGCTGATCGTCGACGGCAAAGTCATTGGTGTGGTCGGTATCGACCTGGCGCTCAATACGCTGCAGGCGATGACGGACGCGGCGCAAAAAGAACTGTTCGACGGCGCGGCGCACCTGGAAATTCTGTCCAGCACCGGTTTGATTGCGGCCTACAGCGGCCAGCCGGACAAAGTCGGCAAAAACCTGGTCGACACCATCGGCGGGGAAGGCAAGGAAATCGTGCAACTGCTGGCCAACGATACACGCACGATCCGTGAGCAAGATGACACGATCCGCGCCGTGTACCCGGTCAAGCCGATTGCCGACGCCAAGGCCTGGGGCGTTGTGATCAAACTGCCCAAGAACGTGATGCTGGCCGACACCTTGAAACTGCAAGACGTGCTCGACAAAGCCCAAGCCTCGGGCACGCTCAAAGCCTTGCTGGTCGGCGCCGCCGCGGCCCTGCTCGGCCTGCTGCTGATCTGGTTGACCGCCACCGGCGTGACCCGCCCGATCAACACCGTTGCGGCCATGCTCAAGAACATCGCCAGCGGCGAAGGCGACCTCACGCAGCGCCTGACCTACGCCAAGAAGGACGAACTGGGCGAGTTGGCAAACTGGTTCAACCGCTTCCTCGACAAGCTGCAACCGACCATTGCGCAGATCAAGCAGAGCATCACTGAAGCGCGTGGCACGGCGGACCAGTCCTCAGCCATTGCCCGCCAGACCAGCGAAGGCATGCAGGTGCAGTTCCGCGAAATCGATCAGGTGGCCACTGCCTCCAATGAAATGAGCGCCACCGCCCATGATGTGGCCAACAGCGCCTCCAACGCTGCCAGCGCCGCCCGTGGCGCGGACCAATCGGCGCGCGACGGCATGTCGATCATCGAGCAGAGCACCCGCGACATCACTACCCTGGCCGAAGAAGTCAGCAAGGCCGTGACCGAAGTGGAAGCGTTGGCGGTCAACAGCGAGCAGATTGGTTCGGTGCTCGAAGTGATCCGCAGCATTGCCGAGCAAACCAACCTGCTGGCGCTGAACGCCGCCATCGAAGCCGCACGCGCAGGGGAAAGCGGGCGTGGGTTTGCGGTAGTGGCCGACGAGGTGCGCAACCTGGCCAAACGTACCCAGGACTCAGTAGAGGAAATTCGCCTGGTGATCGAGCGCATCCAGAGCGGCACCCGTGGCGTGGTGGCGACCATGCATTCCAGCCAGCACCAGGCCCAGAGCAATGCCGGGCAGATCCATCAAGCGGTGCAGGCGCTGGGCAAGATCAGTGACGCGGTAACAGTGATCAGCGACATGAACCTGCAGATCGCCAGCGCCGCCGAACAACAGAGCGCCGTGGCCGAAGAGGTCAACCGCAACGTTTCGGCGATCCGCACCGTGACCGAAACCCTCACCGGCCAGGCCACCGAGTCAGCGGCCATCAGCAGCCAACTGAATGCGCTGGCGACCCAGCAGATGAAGTTGATGGATCAGTTCAAGGTATAAACCCGATCCTCAAAACAATGAAGATCCCCTGTGGGAGCTGGCTTGCCTGCGATGGCGGTGGGTCAGTCAGTACATCCATGACTGACAGGCCATTATCGCAGGCAAGCCAGCTCCCACAATTAGACGCCGGTCCAGGCCTGAACAAACGCCGCTAAATCTTCTTTAGCCGCTGTACGCGGCGGGTTCTGCGGCGTGCCCAAATAGAGGAAGCCAATCACTTCCTCATCCGCCGTCAGCCCCAAGCCTTTGGCCACATGGGCCGAGTACGACAACTCACCGGTGCGCCACACCGCCCCGATCCCCTGCGCATAAGCCGCCAGCAAAATACCGTGTGCCGCACACGCAGCCGCCAGCAGTTGCTCGGATTTAGGCACCTTAAAGTGCTCTTGCAGACGCGCAATCACCACCACCACCAACGGCGCACGCAGCGGCCCATTCTGAGCCTTGTCGATAGCGGCTTGCGGTGCGTCGGCGTCCTGCAGGCGTGCGGCTTCGGCCAGCAGCGTGCCCATCTGCTCACGGGCGGCACCTTCTACGGTGAGAAAGCGCCATGGGCGCAGTTGACCATGGTCGGGCGCGCGCATGGCGGCGGCGAACAGCACATCGCGCTGCTCCTGGGTCGGCGCCGGCTCCAGCAAACGCGGCACGGAAACACGGTTGAGCAAAGCGTCGAGAGCCTGCATTGGCCACCTCCAGAAAAAATGTGCGGTCATTCTAGCGGGAATGAATCAAATACCACCAAACGATAATTGCTCTTATTCAATCCGCCCTGCCCTGTTAGACTTTGCGACCCTCTTTTTCGCCTTAGTCGCAGGAAACCCGATGGTCCGTTCGCCTCTTCGTCTGTGCGCAGCATTGATGGCCTTGAGCCTGACCGCCTGCGACGACGCCCCCAGGTTTACCAAGGCAGAGCCGGGTGAATCACGAGCGGGCGGCGCGACGACGGTGAACAAGCGCGACCAGAACGCGTTTTCCCTGCCTTCGGCCAACCTGGCGCCCACCCGTCGCCTGGATTTCAGCGTCGGCAACAGCTTCTTTCGCAGCCCCTGGGTGATTGCGCCGTCCACCACCACCGCGCGTGACGGTCTGGGCCCGTTGTTCAACACCAATGCTTGCCAGAACTGCCATATCAAGGACGGCCGTGGCCATCCGCCGCTGCCCGACGCACCGAATGCGGTGTCGATGCTGGTGCGCCTGTCGATCCCGCCTGCGCCCGCCGATGCCCGGCTCATCGAGCAGATCGGCGTGGTGCCCGAGCCGGTCTACGGTGGGCAACTGCAGGACATGGCCGTGCCAGGCGTGGCGCCTGAAGGCAAAGTGCGGGTCGACTACACGCCCGTCAACGTGACCTTCAAGGACGGCAGCGTGGTCGAGTTGCGCA
This sequence comes from Pseudomonas sp. IPO3747, assembly GCF_013385245.1. Lineage (NCBI taxonomy): Bacteria > Pseudomonadati > Pseudomonadota > Gammaproteobacteria > Pseudomonadales > Pseudomonadaceae > Pseudomonas > Pseudomonas sp. IPO3747. The sequence continues at coordinate 91,185 of NZ_JACAQL010000019.1, read as the reverse complement.
AGCCAAATCTGCAAATCACCCAGCTGGGCTACGGCCCGATGCACGCCGAAACACTTTTCTCGGCGCGGATTGCGCCACCGATGATCGGCCTGGGCCTGCTCGAAGCCATCAGCGATGCCGACATCTTGCGCAACACCGACGCAAAAACCGCCGACAAGGAAGCCCTCATTGGTCGCGCCAATTGGGTCTGGGATGACGCGCAGCACCAAACCGTACTCGGGCGCTTTGGCTGGAAAGCCGGGCAACCCAACCTCAATCAACAAAATGTTCACGCGTTTTCTGGTGATATGGGCCTCACCACGTCCCTGAGACCCTTTGATGACTGCACCGCCGCCCAAGTCGCCTGCAAACAGGCGCCCAATGGCAATGGCCCCGAGGGCGAGCCGGAAGTCAGCGATAACATCCTGCGCCTGGTGCTGTTCTACACCCGCAACCTCGCCGTACCGGCGCGCCGTGGCGTCAACACGCCGCAGGTGCTCGCCGGCAAAAACCTGTTCTATCAGGCCGGTTGCCAGGGTTGCCATAAGCCGACGTTCACCACGGCGGCCACGGCCGTCGAGCCTGAATTGGCCAACCAGGTGATTCGCCCTTATAGCGACCTGTTGTTACACGACATGGGCGAAGGCCTGGCCGACCACCGCAGCGAGTTCAAGGCCGGCGGCCGCGACTGGCGTACGCCGCCGTTGTGGGGCATTGGCCTGACGCAGGCCGTAAGTGGTCACACCCAGTTTTTGCATGATGGCCGCGCCCGTAACCTGCTCGAAGCCGTGCTCTGGCATGGCGGTGAAGCACAAGCGGCGCAGCAGCATGTGTTGTCCTTTAATGCCGAGCAGCGTGCTGCGTTGCTGGCGTTCCTGAACTCTTTATAAGCATTGCCACAATTACAGTAGGGAGCTCGACATGTTCCGTCCCAAGTTGCTATTCACCAGCCTTGCCGCCCTCGCCCTCGGCGCCTGCTCGCCCCAGGACCCGCAGGCGGTGACCTCGGCGGCCATCGCCAAGCAAGTGATCCTGCCCACCTACAGCCGCTGGGTTGAAGCCGACCGCCAACTGGCCGTCAGCGCCCTCGCCTACTGCCAGGGCAAGGAAAGCCTGGAGACCGCCCGCGCCGACTTCCTGCATGCGCAAAAAGCCTGGGCTGAGCTGCAGCCGCTGCTGATCGGCCCGCTGGCCGAGGGCAACCGTTCGTGGCAAGTGCAGTTCTGGCCGGACAAGAAAAACCTTGTGGGCCGACAAGTCGAACAACTGGTCAGCGCCCAGCCGCAGATCGACGGCGCCGCCCTGGCCAAGTCCAGCGTGGTGGTGCAAGGCCTGTCGGCCTACGAATACATCCTCTACGACGCCAAGACCGACGTCGCCGACGAAGCCCAGAAAGCCCGTTACTGCCCACTGCTCGTGGCCATTGGTGAGCGTCAGAAAACCCTGGCCGAAGAGATCCTGGCAAGCTGGAACAGCACCGATGGCATGCTCGCGCAGATGACCAAGTTCCCGAACCAGCGCTACGCCGATTCCCACGAAGCCATCGCTGACCTGCTGCGCGTGCAAGTCACCGCACTGGATACCTTGAAGAAAAAACTCGGCACGCCGATGGGCCGCCAGACCAAGGGCATCCCGCAACCCTTCCAGGCCGATGCCTGGCGCAGCCAGTCGTCCCTGCAAAGCCTGCAAGCCAGCCTGGCGGCGGCGCAGACCGTGTGGGTCGGCGTCGACAACAAGGGCCTGCGCGGCCTGCTGCCGTCCGAGCAGAAGCCATTGGCCGACAAGATCGACGCCGCTTATGCAGCCTCGCTCAAGCTGTTCGCCAGCAACCAGCGCACGCTCAACGAATTGCTGGCCGACGATGCCGGGCGCCAACAGCTCAATGACATCTATGACAGCCTCAACGTGGTCCACCGCCTGCACGAAGGTGATTTGGCCAAGGCGCTGGGCATTCAACTGGGCTTTAACGCCAACGACGGTGACTGATGATGCTCAGGCGACAGGCTTTGGCGGTTGGCAGTGTGCTGCTCAGTGCACTCACTTTGGGTGGCTGGACGCTGTTCAAACAAAAGAAGCAGGCACCGCTGCTGCTGTCGGCACGCGATGATGCGGACGGCAAGCACTATGCCGTGGGTTTTCGCCTGGACGGCACGCAAGTGTTTGCCACCCAGGTCGGCCAGCGCTGCCATGACATCATCAACCACCCGATACTGCCGATTGCGCTGTTCGTCGCCCGTCGCCCGGGCACCGAGAGTTACCTGATCGACCTGCGTACTGGCACGCTGCTGCAAACCATCACCTCCAATGCCAATCGCCATTTCTATGGCCACGCGGTGATCCACAACAGCGGCGACTGGCTGTACGCCACCGAGAACGACACCTCCGACCCCGGCCGTGGCCTGCTCGGTGTGTACAGGTTCGAGGGCGAGCGGCTGGTGCACAGTGGCGAAATCTCCACCCATGGCATCGGCCCGCATCAAGTGTCATGGATGCCCGACGGCGAAACCCTGGTGGTGGCCAACGGCGGCATTCGCACCGAAGCCGAAAGTCGTGTGGAGATGAACCTCAACGCCATGGAACCGAGCCTGGTGCTGATGCACCGCGACGGCAGCCTGATCAGCAAGGAAACCCTGGACCAACAGATGAACAGCGTGCGGCATATGGGGATTGCCAGCGATGGCACAATCCTCACCGGGCAGCAGTTCATGGGGCCGTCCCAGGAGCGCTCCGAGTTGCTCGCGATCAAGCGCCCAGGGCAGCCGTTCGTGGCGTTCCCGGTGGCCGATGAGCAACTGCAAGCCATGGGGCATTACACCGCCAGCGTCGCCGTGCACAGCGAACTGCGTCTGGTCGCACTCACAGCGCCGCGGGGTAACAGGTTTTTTATCTGGGACATGGACAGCGGTGCGCTGCGCCTGGACGGACCGTTGCCCGACTGCGCCGGTGTAGGCGCTGTGGCGGATGGCTTTGTCGTCACCTCAGGCCAGGGCCGTTGCCGCTTCTACGATTGCCGCCAGCCGCAGTTGGTGGCCAAGCCGCTGGAGCTGCCCTCGGGGCTTTGGGACAACCACTTGCACCTGATAATTTGAGAAAAAAAAAGGGCCTCGCATCGCAAGGCCCTTTTGTCGGGGGTGTGGAATCTTTCAACTCTGCGGCCTCATCCCTTGGGACATCCCGAACATGAACAACAGCAAGTCATGATCCGGCTTGGCCGCCACACTCGTCTTGGCAACACGTGGCAGCAGGCATTGCCCGCTACCCTGCGCCGCACTGAGCACCTGTGTGCGAGGTTGTTCCCACACAGCCAGCGCCAGGGCTGCAATGCCCAACGCGCCGACCAGGAACACACCTCGTGCTATTTCTAGCTTCATCTAGTTAAGCCCTTGATAGCGCTGCCAAACGCCGTCTCGTAAAAGTAGCTGAGTTTTTCCCAGTCGGTACTGTTCCACGACGAATGGCGACGCAGTTGCAGCATGTCATGGGAAGCGGCCCGATAAGCGGTCAACCGCTGGCGGCACTTTTCAAAATCCAGCAGCGCCACTTCCACGTTGGCCGAGTCGCCTTCGCCGGTCACTCGTACAAAAATGTGCTTGATGTACAGGCAACCATGTTGCCAGCGGCCCTTGTGCATGCGCGCCAGGGTGCCCGCCAATTCCTTGAGCATGCGCTCATGGAGCAACTCGCCGTACTGCTCACGGCCGCCGGCGGCGTACCAGTTTTCGATCTCGTCGAAACCGTCCAGGGACGCCGTGACCAACAAGGCTTTCCATTGGTGCTCGGGGTCACGGCGTGCGCCGCAGAACACCAGTTCCGGTACGCGTACATCCAGCGAACGCAGGCCTTTGAGGGCGTCACGTTCGCGCAACACGGTCGGTCGTCCGAACGGGTGAAGCCAACTGCGGTAGATATGACCGGTCTGACGCTTGCTGTAGAGCAAGCGGCCATTTGGGCTGACCACCCGCTGCACACCGCTTTCACCACCGCGTCGGCGGTTGGGTTCCTCGACCCACTCGCCCTGCTGACGCCAGAAAAAATCAAATCGTTCTTCGGGAGCTACGTGACTGCCTGATACGCACTCAACTGCCATCCTGTTACCTCTTACGCAATACATAGACTCGCCACATGGCGTAGAGCGGCATGAAGTCCAGGGATTCCTGGACCCGGAAACCGGCCTGCTCAAATTCTGCCTCGACAGTAGCAGCCGGTAACACAAACCGGTTTTGGTAACCTTCCTGCTCACCTTTCTTGCGACGCTTGGCTTCGGCGCGCTTGCGTTTCCACGCCTTGAAATTGCCATCCACCCACAACGAAATAATCACGCTGTCGCGGGTAACCCGCTGAAATTCTTTCAGTATTGCCAGCCTGTGCGCCGGATCACCAATGTGGTGCATCAAGCGCATGCAAAAAATACTGTCGACCGAGTTATCGGGCAAATCGATATCAAAGGCAGACGTTTGCAAAGGCCGTACCCGCTTCACCACCTCCGCCGGCTGGGCGACGGTGGCAACTTTCAACATCGACTCCGAATTGTCAGCGCCGATAATCACACGGTTGGGCTTCTCCGCCAACAATGGCCAGAACCGCCCGGCACCGCAAGGCAGGTCCAGCACCAGGCCCGGCTCACCCGCCAGGGCCAACGCACCGCGCGCCAATTGCTCGTCGCGTTTGTGGGACAGCCGGCGAGCCAGATTGTCCTGATGCTTGAGCAAATAATTCTGCGCGTGCTGATCGTCGTACTTTTCGGAAAAATCGAGCTTGATTGGGGTAGACATCAACGGATCTCCAGTAGCTGATGCTTACAACCTTAAGCAGCAAACTGTGATCAACAGGTCAACCCGTTGTGAAAAACTTGTCCTGTCCAACCCCATACATTTCAAGACTTTACAGATACAAGCAGTGGCATGGGGCCATCTTCGCCGAAAAGCGGGGTATCTGCCGCAGGATAGCGGCAGGGAAAGTACTCAGGGTTTGACCTGGCTCAACTCGACATGGAAACGGCAGCCATTGGGCTCCATAGTACTCAGGCTGACGCTCCAGCCCTGGCTCTCGCAGATGCGTTGCACCAGCGACAAGCCCAGGCCGAGGCCTTCTCCGCGCTTCTCGCTGCCGCGCACAAAGGGCTCGAACATCGCTTCACGCTTGTCCTCGGGAATGCCCACCCCAGAGTCTTCGACGATAAAGCCACTCGGTTCCAGCGTGAGGCGGATAAAGCCCTGCTCGGTGTAGTGCAACGCGTTGCGCAGCAAGTTGCCCATCACGGCGTGCAAGAAGGTGGTGTTGTAGCGGGTATCCAGGGGATTGCCCGGGTTATAGATCAACTCAAGGCCCTTTTGCTCGATAGGCCCTCGCCAGATGCCGAGTAAGTCCTCCGCCACCTGCGTGACGTTGACCTGCGGCGACATGGCGGCATCATCGTGTTTGGCACGCGCCAGCATGAGGAAGGTTTGCACCAGCTCGCGCATTTCTTCGCACGCACGGGCGATTCGCAGCACTTGGTTGCGGCCACGCGGGTCAATAGCCGGGTTTTCCAACAGGAGCTCGCAGGAACTGGCCAGTACCATCAACGGCGTGCGCAGTTCGTGGCTGACGTCGCTGGTGAACAGCTGCTCACGGGACAAGGCCGCGCGCAGGCGGCCCAGGGTGGCGTCGAAAGCCACGGCCAACTCGCCGACTTCATCGGCGGCGTAGTCCGGCGCCAGCGGCGGCGCCAAGCCAAGCAATTGGTCACGATGGCGCACCTGGCGGGCCAGACGCACCACCGGCGCCATCACCTTGCGGGCCAGCACCCAACCAAGGAAAACCGCCAGTGCGAGGCTGAGCACAAAGCCCACCAGCACCACGGCAAACAGCACGCGCTCGCGCTCTTCGAAATCGCTTTGGTCTTGCAGCAACACATACCGTCGGCCATCCACCACTTCAACCATGGCGTGGTACGACAGCGATTCGCGGAATACTTCGTGAAAGCCCGGCTCCAGGTGCCGAAGGTCTTTGGGCAGCTCGAAATCCCCAGGGCCGCCGCTGAAGTAAAACAGCTGGTCGGGCTCGGGCCGGTGGCTCCAGTCCTCGACACTGTCCATCAGCAACAGGCGCTGCAGGTCGCCGCCCAGGCCGGCCGAAATCAGTTTTTCTTCCACCAGGTGCACGGTCGCAATGATGCCCATGGCGAAGGCCCCCGCCACCAACGCACTCATCAAGGCAAAGGCGATGATGATCCGCTGGGCAAGGCTTTGCTTAAACTCCATCACGGCCCTCGGCCAGGCGATAACCCACACCGTGTACCGTTTGCAGCAACGGCTTGGCGAACGGCTTATCGATCACCTGACGCAATTGGTGAACGTGGCTGCGCAGGCTGTCGCTGTCCGGGCAATCATCGCCCCACAGGGCTTCTTCGAGGATTTCGCGGCGCAGTACGTGCGGGCTTTTTTGCATCAACACGGCGAGCAGTTTCAGGCCCACCGGGTTGAGCTTGAGCAGGCGCCCTTCGCGGGTGACTTCCAGGGTATCAAGGTCGTAGCTCAAGTCACCGACTTGCAGGGCACGGCGCCCGCCGCCCTGGGCACGGCGCAAAACGGCTTCGATGCGCGCGGCCAGCTCGGACAAGGCAAAGGGTTTGAGCAGGTAGTCATCGGCGCCGGACTTGAAGCCCTGCAGCCGGTCATCCAATTGGTCGCGGGCGGTGAGCATGATCACCGGCGTATCGCGGCGGGCGTCTTCACGCAGACGTTTGCACAGCGTGTAGCCATCGATACCGGGCAGCATGATGTCGAGCACGATCAGGTCGTAATGCTCGGTGGCGGCCAGGTGCAGGCCCGACAAACCGTCCTGCGCGCAGTCCACGGTGTAGCCTTTTAGCCCCAGGTAATCGGCCAGGTTGGCCAGAATATCGCGGTTGTCTTCAACCAATAGAATTCGCATGGGCAGTGTCTCCGTACGCGGTAACGGCCTTGTTGGCTCGCGCAGCTTAAGGCCAAGTGTGGCTCAGGGATAGACCTTGAGGTCACGTCGATAAAGGTTTTCAACCAATTACATATTCCAACAAGTTTTTCACTATAGCTTCACAAACTGATTACAGTGTCAGGTCGAACATCGCGCCCATCGATATAAGGAATATGGACATGGGTTTTTTCAAAACAGCGCCTATGCGCTTTCTGCTGCTCGTCACCGCCACCTGGCTGGTGATTTTCCTGCTGACCCGCAGCGTGCTGCTGATCACCCATCTGGATGAAGTCGGTGGCAATTTGCTGCCGGTGTTTGGCGTGGGTTTGCTCTATGACCTGAGCTTCCTGGTGTATGCCGCCTTGCCGCTGGGCCTGTATCTGCTGCTGTGCCCGCCCGCGTTGTGGCGCCGCCGCGGCCATCGCTGGTTCCTGCAAGCGGTGCTCACCGTCAGCGTGTTCGCCATGCTGTTCACTGCGGTCGCTGAATGGTTGTTCTGGGATGAGTTCGGTGTGCGCTTCAACTTCATTGCCGTCGACTACCTGGTGTATTCCAAGGAGGTGTTGAACAACCTGCTGGAGTCCTACCCGATCGGTAAGCTGCTCAGTTTGTTGGCGATGCTGGCGATAGTCGTGAGCCTTGCCCTGCGCAAGCCGTTCAATGCGGCGATGAACGCCCCGCTCCCTGCCATGCGCGGCCGCTTGCTGAATGCCCTGTGCCTGTTGGTAGCTGCCGGTCTGAGTGTGCAATTGATCAGCCAGAACAGCCCGCGTGCCCAAGGCGGCAATGCCTACATGAACGAATTGGCGAGCAACGGCCCCTACCAATTTTTTGCCGCCTTTCGCAATAACGAACTCGATTACACGCAGTTCTACAAAAGCCTGCCAACCGAAGTTGTCGCCAAACAGTTGCGCGCAGAACTCAGTGAACCCAATGCGCACTTTATCGGCACAGACCCGCTGGATATCCGCCGCACTATCGACAACCCAGGCACATTGCGTAAACCCAACATCGTGCTGGTGACCATCGAAAGCTTCAGCGCCAAATACATGGGCAGCAATGGCGATGAGAACAACCTGACGCCCAACCTCGATGCGCTGCGTAAACAAAGCCTGTACTTCAATAACTTCTATGCCACCGGCACCCGCACTGACCGTGGGCTGGAAGCGATCACCTTGGCGATTCCACCCACGCCCGGCCGCTCGATCGTCAAGCGCATTGGCCGTGAAAGCGGTTTCGCAAGCCTTGGCCAACAACTCGGTGCCGTCGGTTACGACAGCGTGTTCGTCTACGGCGGGCGCGGTTACTTCGACAATATGAACGCGTTTTTCAGCGGCAACGGTTATCGGGTCGTCGACCAGAGCAGTGTGCCGGAAGCGGAAATTTCGTTTAAGAACGCCTGGGGCATGGCTGATGAAGACCTCTACCGGCAAACCCTGAAACTCGCGGATGCCGACTACGCCAAGCAGCAGCCTTTCCTGCTGCAACTGATGACCACGTCCAACCACCGTCCCTACACCTACCCGGACGGGCGCATTGATATCAAGTCCGGTAAAGGCCGTGACGGCGCCGTCAAATACACCGACCACGCTATTGGCGAGTTCCTCGACGCGGCACGCCAGAAACCCTGGTTCGATAACACGATTTTCGTGTTCGTCGCCGACCACACCGCCGGCAGTGCAGGCAAGGAAGACTTGCCGATCACCAACTACCAGATCCCGCTGTTCATCTATGCCCCCAAGCTGATCGAAGCCCGGGAAAGCGCACAACTGGCCAGCCAGATCGACCTTGCGCCGACCTTGCTGGGCCTGATCAACCTGAGCTACGAGTCGACCTTCTTCGGCCGCAACCTGTTGCAGGACAACCCGTTGCCACCGCGCGTGGTGGTCGGCAACTACCAGTATCTGGGGCTGTTTGACGGCAAGGACCTGGCCATTCTAAGCCCACGCCAGGGCCTGCGTCGCCACGATCAAGCCCTGGGTGAAAGCCAGGAGCTGCGTGTAGGCAGTGATGATCCGTTGATCCAACGCGCAATCACCTACTACCAAGCGGCCAGCTATGGCTACACCCAACAATTGCTGAGCTGGAAGGGGCCGAAGGAAGTGCCCCCCGCAATCAGCGTACGCTGACAGCTGCGTTCTGGCCCTTGCCTACCACAGGGCAAGGGCGTGACACTTGCGCCATCCTCCGGCGATGGCGCCTTTGCATGTCCGACTCCCTGTTGCTGATTGAAGATGACCGCCCATTGGCCGCGCTGACGGCCGAGTTCCTGCGCGCGGAGGGTTTTACCGTCGCCGTGGAGCACCGTGGTGATCGCGCCGCACAGCGCATTCTTGATGAAAAACCGGCACTGTTGATCCTCGATGTCATGTTGCCGGGCATCGACGGTTTTACCCTGTGCCGCCAGATTCGCGACAGCTACCCCGGGCTGATCCTGATGATGACCGCGCTGGATGAAAACGCCGAGCAATTAACCGGATTCGACGTGGGCGCCGACGACTACGTGGTCAAACCCGTCGACCCGCTGCTATTGCTGGCCAGGGTGCGCTCGTTGCTGCGTCGTCATCGCCAGGCGCCCAATGCGTCTTATCAGTGGGGCGCGTTTCGGTTGGACCTTAATAGCCATTTCGCCTGGCTCGACGGTACGCCATTGCAATTCTCGGTGGCCGAGTTCGAACTGCTGGCGATTTTCGCCCGCCATAGCGGCGTGTTACTGACCCGCGAGAAACTCCTGCAAAGCTTACGCGGCCTGGAATACGACGGGCTTAACCGCTCCATTGATATGCGTGTGTCGCGCCTGCGCAAAAAGCTGATGACCCTGGCCTGCCCGGTGACCATCCAGACCATCACGGCCCAAGGCTACCTGTTTGTCGAAATCCCCCAGGCGGCCCAGCATGTTTAAACTGCGCCCCTGGATGGTGGCCGTGGCGGGCGCGGGCTGGACGAGCTTGACCCTTTATCTGTTGTGGCTGTGCACCAACGCCTCGGTGTTTGTCGGCGAGGACAGTTTTTTGCGTTTGATGGCCGGCCCAGGCTATTTGGTGGCCGAGCAGCTCAAAGGCTTGCCTGCCGAGAAACGTGAAGCGCGCATGGACATCCTGCGCGCGCACTTCCAGTACCCGGTAGAGCTGATCCCGTATGACGACGTCGAATTGCCGCCCGAAGCCATGGTCATGCTCGAACACCAGCAGCCGGCACTGAACAGCGACGAAGACATCAGCTACTTCCCGCTGGACGACGAAACCGTGATCCGATTCGGCCCTATGTGGGGTAGTGCCGAGGTCAAGGACCTGCTGAAATTTCCGATTTTCTGGATGACCGCCTGCGTCGCCGGCTTGCCGGTTTTGCTGTTGCTCGGCCTCGGTTTGCGTGCGTACCGACGGCATAACAAAGACCTGGCCACACTCAACACGTGCCTGGGCACGCTGGCACGTACGCCAAACGTGATGCTGCCCGCCCTGGGCAAGGAATGGACGCCGTTGCTGCTGACTTTGCAACAGCATGCGCGGGACATCAGCGCCATGAGCGAACGCCATCGCGAAGTCTCTCAAGCCGTCTCCCACGAACTGCGCACACCGCTGGCGCGCATGCGTTTCGCCCTTACGTTGCTGAGCAAGAGCGAAGACCCGCCGACCCGCGCACGCCTTCAGGAGCGCTTGCAAACCGATGTCGAAGAACTCGAAGCCCTGGTTCGCGCCAGCTTGGCCTTTGCGCGAATGGCCGGCGCGCCGACCGATTTGCAGCACGAACCCATCAACCTGCGTGATTGGCTGCACCAGGAGTTCGCCTTACTGGATGGGCACCACCGTCAATTAAGCCTGGAAACCGAGCCTGCACAGCTTGAACTGATCGGCGACCGTGCCCTGCTGCACTTGATCGTGCGTAACCTCTTGAGCAACGCCATCACCTATGCGCGTGATCGAGTGTGCGTGAGCGCCACCTACCAGGGTGAGCAGCACTTGGTGCTGCATGTCGACGATGATGGCCCCGGTATATTGGCGGAGAACCGTGAAAAGATTTTCGAGCCTTTTGTGCGGCTTGCCATGGGCGGCGACGAACCCAGTGGCTTCGGCCTCGGCCTGGCGCTGGCCAAGCGCGCAACCCAGTGGCACCACGGTGAGTTGTCGGTAACCCGCAGCCCGCTGGGCGGCGCACGCATGAGCCTGATACTGCCGTTGCGCCCTCTTTAGAGCGCTGTTACAGCCTGTGACAGCCAAGCCATCCCATCGCCCGTAACCTCGCCAACTGAATCCCGGTTGGAGAGCCCTGTCATGCATCCCCGTAAGAAGCATTTGCCCACCTTGATGCTGTCGCTGTGCATCGTTGCCGGCGTGTTCGTGCCCGGTAATGCGTCGGCCTCGCGCCTGGCGGTTACGGACAAGCCATCACCACGGATGGAAGACAAACACGCTGGCGATCACACCGCCAATACGGCACGTCGGCCAACGGCGCAGGATGCGCTCCTCACCCCGCCACCTCGGAGGTGGCCCCGAGCCGCCAGCGTTGAGAAACTCACGCACCTGCCTGTCCCTGGCCCACTCAACCAAACTGCTGCACCGCAACCCGTGGCACTTATGCCGGCTGCCCAAGTAACCCTGGCAAGGGGCATGACCTTCAGGAAGCTGTTGCGGCGTCGTACATTGGGTTGAGATCAACACAGGCAGCCATGTGGGAGCCGGGCTTGCCCGCGATGCAGGCGACTCGGTATGTCTGGTGCACCGAGGTGATGCCATCGCAGGCAAGCCAGCTCCCACATGGGAGCTTCTGCATTTTGAATACTGCACAAAAAAGCCCCGCCTGCATCACTGCAAGCGGGGCTTTTTAATAGCTGGGTAAGGCTGGCTTACATCATGCCGCCCATGCCACCCATGCCGCCCATGTCTGGCATACCGCCGCCAGCTGCGCCTTCAGCCTTTGGCTTGTCAGCGATTGCAGCTTCGGTAGTCAGGATCAGGCTACCGATCGAGGCTGCTGCTTGCAGCGCGGAACGAGTCACCTTGGTAGGGTCCAGGATGCCCATTTCGATCATGTCGCCGTATTCGCCAGTCGCAGCGTTGTAACCGTAGTTACCTTTGCCGTTCTTGACTTCGTTGACCACAACGCTTGGCTCGTCGCCGGAGTTGGCAGCGATCTGACGCAGCGGCGCTTCAACGGCGCGACGCAGAACAGCGATACCGACGTTCTGGTCAGCGTTGTCGCCGGTCAGATCAGCCAGTGCTTCCAGAGCGCGGATCAGCGCAACGCCACCGCCAGGTACCACGCCTTCTTCAACGGCTGCACGGGTTGCGTGCAGGGCGTCTTCAACGCGGGCTTTCTTCTCTTTCATTTCAACTTCGGAACCGGCGCCAACCTTGATCACTGCAACGCCGCCGGACAGCTTGGCCAGACGCTCTTGCAGTTTTTCACGGTCGTAGTCGGACGAAGTCTCGGCAACCTGGGCACGGATCTGAGTGATGCGAGCCTGGATGTCCTGCTCAACGCCAGCACCGTCAACGATGATGGTGTTTTCTTTGGAGATGGTCACGCGCTTGGCGCTACCCAGGTTTTCCAGGGTGGCGCTTTCCAGGCTCAGGCCGATCTCTTCGGAGATAACGGTACCGCCGGTCAGAACGGCGATGTCCTGCAGCATGGCCTTGCGACGGTCGCCGAAGCCTGGCGCCTTGACGGCGGCGACTTTAACGATGCCACGCATGTTGTTCACAACCAGAGTCGCCAGGGCTTCGCCTTCAACGTCTTCGGAAACGATCAGCAGTGGGCGGCCGGCTTTGGCAACGGCTTCCAGCACTGGCAGCATTTCGCGGATGTTCGAGATCTTTTTGTCGACCAGCAGGATCAGCGGGCTGTCCAGCTCGGCAACCATGGTCTCAGGCTTGTTGACGAAGTACGGGGACAGGTAGCCACGGTCGAACTGCATGCCTTCTACAACCGACAGTTCGTTTTCCAGGCCAGTGCCTTCTTCAACGGTGATCACGCCTTCTTTACCGACTTTTTCCATGGCTTCGGCAATGATGTCGCCGATGGAGTTGTCGGAGTTGGCGGAGATGGTGCCTACCTGAGCGATAGCCTTGGTGTCGGCGCATGGCTTGGACAGCTTTTTCAGCTCAGCAACGATGGCGATGGTCGCCTTGTCGATGCCGCGCTTGAGGTCCATCGGGTTCATGCCGGCAGCGACGGCCTTGTAGCCTTCGTTGACGATGGCCTGAGCCAGTACGGTAGCGGTGGTGGTGCCGTCGCCTGCGTCATCGTTGGCACGGGAGGCAACGTCTTTGACCAGCTGCGCGCCCATGTTTTCGAAACGGTCTTCCAGTTCGATTTCTTTGGCTACCGAAACGCCGTCCTTGGTGATGGTCGGAGCGCCGAAGCTCTTCTCGATAACCACGTTACGGCCTTTAGGACCCAGGGTCGCTTTTACCGCGTCAGCCAGGATGTTGATACCGGTGAGCATTTTCTTGCGGGCGGAATCGCCGAATTTAACTTCTTTAGCAGCCATGATCGATATTCCTTAAATACTTTGTAGTAACGGGAAAATGAGCGGGGAATCAGTCTTCCAGAACGGCGAGAATCTCGTTCTCAGCCATGACCAGCAGGTCTTCGCCGTCGACTTTCACAGTGTTGCTGCCGGAGTAAGGGCCGAAAACAACCTTGTCACCCACTTTTACGGCCAGCTCACGTACTTGACCGTTTTCCAGCGTCTTGCCCGGGCCTGCAGCGAGAATCACACCGTGGTTGGCTTTTTCAGCAGCCGAACCTGGCAGAACGATACCGCCAGCGGTTTTCTTTTCTTCTTCGCTGCGACGGATTACGACGCGGTCGTGCAGAGGACGAAGCTTGCTCATTGTCGATCTCTCCTAATTGTGTTTTTCATCGGCCGGTATCGATACCGGCAAGTTGTATTCCGGCGGTGCCGGTCGCGCCTCGCCAAGCAAGACGCGGAAGTCTGTCTGGTGTCGCCACCAGAAACCTTGCGGTGACCGTTACATAAGGGCGCATAAGCTTATTACAAGAGGCCGCGACGGAAATTTTTTACGAATGCCGGGCGGCAAAAGCAGCACGGCCCCCAAAGGCGCCGTGCAGGTCATGCGGTTATTTGCTGTCGCGGTGTTCGAACTCGCCTTCGATCACATCCCCTTCACGCCCCAACGGCTGGCGTGGCGCCGGGCCGCCACGGGGTTGCAGGTCATCGGCGAAGGCGCGCTGGCGGATCGCCGCTTCTTCAGCTCGCTGGCGCATCTTGCCGGCCAGCAGCTTGCGGGTGAACGGCAGCAGCATGACCAGGCCGACCACGTCGCTGATAAAGCCCGGCAGGATCAACAGGCCGCCGGCCAAGGCCATCATCAGGCCTTCAAGCATGGTCTGAGCAGGCAGTTCGCCGCGGTTCAGGCTTTCACGCGCACGCAACGCCGTGGCCAGGCCGGCGACGCGCAGCACCAGGACGCCGAGCATCGAGCCGAGAATAATCAGCAACAGTGCCGGGAAAAACCCGATGGCACTGCTGACTTGAACAAATACGAACAGCTCCAACACCGGGAACAGCAGAAAGAGCAATAAAAAAGGGCGCATCAAATGGTTCCTCAACGCAAGAATGCCTTGCCAGTCCACCTTAAATGACGTCGCCGTTTCGTGAATTCAAGCGCTGACGGCTTCTTTTTTCGGCCAGACCTCAGCGTGAGCCAATGAAACCAGGGCTTCGCGCACTTGTGTCGGCGTGTTGCAAGGCTCGGCAAACGGCAGCCAATACAAGGACTGGCCGATGCGCAGGTGCATGCCCTCGCCGTCGATACCGGCCAATTGCGCAGGTTCGGTGGTCGGCAGGCCGGTCAGCTCCACATAGTGGGCGATGGCCTTGGTGTGATCGCTGTTCATGTGCTCGATCATGCTGCGCTCGGCTTTGCCCGCAAACGGGTTGGCCAGGGTGAGCTGGTCGACCCAGTGAATCGCGCCAAAGCCGCCGATGTAACGGTGACGCACCGGCTTGAGCACCCAGAAGTCAAAATCGTGGGCCTTGTGGTAGTTGGCCGAATCCGGGAAGTAGCGGTAATAGCGCTCGGCGGCGGCTTCAATCGCAGCCTCATCCTCAAGTTTTTCGGCTTCGGCCAGATAGGTCAGGCGCCCTACCGCTTGCACGTCATCGGCTTCGCGCTCACCCACCAGCAGCGAGCACTTGGGGTCTTTCTGCAGGTTGTGGGTGTGCTGGGCGATGCGGCTGATCAGGATGATCGGCTGGCCCTGCGCGTCGAGGCAGTAGGGCACCACTGAGCCGAAGGGAAAACCCGGCATGGCTTTGGACAATGTGGAGAGCGCTCCACGGTATTCCTTGAGCAACAGCTCTCGGGCGTTCTTGGCAACCTGCGTGCTCACGGTATGACTCCTCGGGTGTTCAGCCGCCCACAGCCTATGGCGTCTATGGGAATGAATCTCAACACAAGGTAATCAATATCGGCGCGGGTTGCCAGAGTGTCCGTTGCTGGTTTTACCGGGCTGCTTTACCAGGCGACGCCGAAGCCTGCGGTGTAACGGGTCTTGTCCAAGCTGCTTTGCGATTCGCCATTAATGATGTCGCGCTCGGCCTTGAGGTTGAGCGACGCCCACTCGGTGACTTTGTAGCGCAGGCCCATTTCCGCATCCAGGGAGTAATCGGACGGCCCGGCCAGCGGCTTGCCCACTTCACCGTTGGTGAAGAATTCCACGGTCTTGCCCACCAGGTAGCGGTTGTAGCTCCACTTCATGGCCAGGGAATAGAAGTTGCTCTTGCGATCGTCCGAATACTGGTAATCGGTGCGGTTGACCAGCGAGCCGAGGGAGAACGCGCCCAGCTCATCGTCCCAGAACTGGTAGCCAGGGCCAGTACCGACGGTGCGCTGGCGGGACAGGTCTTCAACCTTGTCACGCTTGTAGGTCAGGCGGCCCTGCCAGTACCAATGCTCGGTGATGAAGCGGTCCAGGTCATATTCGAGCGACCAGTTGTCGGTGGTGGTCACGTCATCCTGGAACTCGCGGTTGTATTCGCCCTGGGCGGTATGCCGCCACTGGCCGTGACGCGCGGTGGTCTTGAAGTCGATGTCGTAGTCGTTGGTGTCCTTGTCGGCGCGTTTGTAGTCCAGCGCCAGGTCGACATTGCCCTTCCACACCAGGTCTTCGATCACAGGCTTTGGCTTGATGATCTGCTGGATGCTGGCCAAGTCCACGGTTTTCGGCGCTTCGCCATTGGTCAGGGTGACCTTGCCATCCTCCGCCGCTTTCAGGGATTTGGCCTTTTCACCGGTGTAAGCGTCCTGCTTGACCAGCAGTTCCTGGTCGCTTTCCAGGGTCTTGACCTGCTTCCAATCCACCGGGATGGCCCCTGCGTAGTTGGTCTGAATCAGCAATTTGCCACCGTCGAAGACTTTGATCTTGCCGGTCAGGCGGTCACCGTTCTTCAACCAGATGGTGTCGGCGAGCAGGGGCGTGGAGGCGCTGAGAACAGCAAGGCAGAGCAGGGTTCTGGACAACATAAGCGAATTCGAGGCTCGAAAATGGCGAAAAAGGGGCGTTATCGTGTTAGATAGCTTGGACTGACTCAAGGATTTATATTGAGTTCAATTCTCAACGGCATGATTACAGACGTTTCTTACAAAAACACCTCTTTATAAAGACGCGGCGATGCCCACACCTCACTCACCCGAAGACGCCCCCCAAAGCCCCGCAGACATGCGCCGAACGGCCCTGTACCTGACCCTGGCGCAAGTGCCCGAAGGTTGCGTGGTGAGTTACGGCGAGTTGGCGCACCTGGCCGGCCTGGGCCGTGCTGCCCGCTGGGTCGGGCGCACGCTCAGCCAACTGCCGGAGGACACCCGTCTGCCCTGGCATCGGGTATTGGGTGCCGGTGGTCGGATAAGTCTGCCGGTGGGCAGCGCTTCAGGCGACGAACAACGTGCGCGTTTGCGCAGTGAAGGCGTCAGTATCCTGAACAATCGCGTTGATATTCAGCGTCATGGCTGGCGCCCGGTAGAGCACAGCGGTTAGAGTGCGCGCTTTGTTTCCGCAAATCTGAGGCAGACTCCAGCCCATGCCCCGTAAAACCTGGCGCGCCGCGCTCGCCGCCTATGCCAGCCCTTCGACGTTAGTCCTGTTGTTGCTCGGCTTCGCCGCCGGCTTGCCTTACATGTTGGTGTTTTCGACGCTGTCTGTGTGGTTGCGCGAGGCCGGTGTGGCCCGCGAGACCATCGGCTATGCGAGCCTGATCGGCCTGGCCTATGCGTTTAAATGGGTCTGGTCGCCGCTGCTCGACCAATGGCGCCTGCCGCTGCTCGGCAAACTGGGACGACGTCGCTCCTGGCTGGTACTTGCCCAGACGCTGGTGATCCTCGGGTTGATCGGCATGGGTTTCTGCGACCCGCAAAAGCACTTGTCCTGGCTGATCGCCATTGCCGTTATCGTAGCCTTTGCCTCCGCCACCCAAGACATTGCGGTAGACGCCTATCGCCTGGAAATAGCCGACGACAGCCGCCAGGCCGCGCTGGCTGCCAGCTATATGTCCGGCTATCGCATCGCCGCACTGCTGGCCACCGCCGGCGCGCTGTTCTTTGCCGAAGGTTTCGGTTCCACCGGCTTCAACTATAAACACTCGGCCTGGACCGGTACTTACGTGCTGTTCGGCGTGCTGATGATCCCGGCACTGCTGACCACCTTCTTCATGCGTGAACCCGATGTGCCACTGCGCACCCAATTGCAGGCCGGGCGCTACAGCTTTGCGCATCAGCTTGTCTCCGTATTTGTGTTGATCGTGCTGCTGGTGTCGGTCCCGGCGATGTTCACCCAGCTGTACAACACCGATTTCGCCAGCGTGCTGTTCCACGGCGTGAGCCTGTGGGAGCTGCTGATGGAAGATCGCGCGTTCCTGCGCGCCATCCTGTACATCATCCTCACTACCCTTTGCCTCTCGGCCATGGGTCGACGAGGCCTGGCACCCGTCCTCACGCCGGTTAACGACTTTATCCTGCGGTATCGCTGGCAGGCGCTGCTGCTGCTCGGGCTGATTGCGACCTATCGCATGTCCGACACGGTAATGGGCGTGATGGCCAACGTGTTCTACATCGACCAGGGCTTTACCAAGGACCAGATCGCCGGGGTCAGCAAGATCTTCGGCCTGATCATGACCCTGCTCGGCGCCGGTATGGGCGGCCTGTTGATTGTGCGCTTCGGCATCTTGCCGATCCTGTTTATCGGCGGCATTGCCTCGGCGGCCACCAACCTGCTGTTCGTGATGCTTGCCGACATGGGCCCGGACCTGCAGATGCTGATCTTCACCATCTCCCTGGATAACTTCAGTTCGGGGCTGGCCACCTCGGCGTTTGTCGCCTACCTGTCGAGCCTGACCAACCTCAAGTTCTCCGCCACCCAATACGCGCTGCTCAGCTCGATCATGCTGTTGCTGCCGCGCCTGATTGGTGGCTACTCGGGCGTGATGGTAGAGAAGTTCGGTTATCACAACTTCTTCATCATCACTTGCCTGCTGGGTGTGCCGACGCTGTTCCTGATTGCGCTGCACTGGTTTCAGGAAAGCCGACGGGCGCGGTTGAATCCTCCCGCAGAAGACTGACCCACCTCAGCCAATGTGGGAGCTGGCTTGTTGTGGCGAGCAAGCTTGCTTGCGCTGGGGTGCGAAGCGCCCCCAAAATGCCGGTGACTGCTGCGCAGTCAAACGGGAGCAAGCTCCCTCGCCACAGCAAGCGCCCTCTCCATAGCAAGCCAGCTCCCACACACGCTCTACTCCACCAGAAACACCGCCACGACCTCACGCCTGTACTCCAGCGACAACCGCCCGTACAATCCCAAGTCATTTCAAGTCCAAGCAACCGACAACGGCCTACCATGCGTACCAGTCAATATTTGCTCGCCACACAGAAAGAAACGCCTTCCGACGCGGTTGTGATCAGCCATCAGCTGATGCTGCGCGCCGGCATGATCCGCAAACTGGCCTCCGGCCTGTACACCTGGCTGCCCATGGGCTTGAAGGTGATGCGCAAGGTCGAAGCCATCGTTCGCGAAGAAATGAACGCCGCCGGCTCTCTGGAAGTGTTGATGCCGAGCACCCAACCGGCTGAGCTGTGGCAGGAATCCGGGCGCTGGGAAGAGTACGGCCCTGAGTTGCTGCGCTTCAAGGATCGTCATGGCCGCGATTTCTGCGCCGGCCCGACCCATGAAGAAGTGATCACTGACCTGATGCGCAACGAGTTGAGCAGCTACAAGCAGCTGCCGTTGAACCTGTATCAGATCCAGACCAAGTTCCGTGACGAAATTCGCCCACGCTTCGGTTTGATGCGCGGCCGCGAATTCATCATGAAAGACGCCTACTCGTTCCACGCCGACCAGGCGTCCCTGCAGGCCACCTACGACCGCATGCACACCGCCTACTGCAACGTGTTCACGCGCCTGGGCCTGAAGTTCCGTCCGGTTGAAGCGGACAACGGCTCCATCGGCGGCGCCGGCTCCCACGAGTTCCACGTGCTGGCCGAGTCCGGCGAAGACGATATCGTGTTCAGCAACGGTTCCGACTACGCGGCGAACATCGAGAAAGCCGAAGCCGTGCCACGGGAAACGTCCCGCGCCGCACCGGCTGAAGAACTGCGCCTGGTGGACACGCCAGAGACCAAGACCATCGCGGCCCTGGTGGAAAAATTCAATCTGCCGATTGAAAAGACCATCAAGACCCTGATCGTGCGCGCCGAAGAAGAAGGCAAGCTGATCGCCCTGGTGATCCGTGGCGACCACGAACTCAACGAAATCAAGGCTGCCCAGCAACCTGGCGTGGCCAGCCCGCTGGTCATGGCCACAGATGCCGAACTGCGCGACGCCATTGGCGCCGGTGCTGGTTCGCTGGGCCCGCTGAACCTGCCGTTGCCGATCATCATCGACCGTTCGGTCGAGCTGATGAGCGACTTCGGTATCGGCGCCAACATTGATGACAAGCACTACTTCGGCGTGAACTGGGAGCGTGACTTGCCGGTTCCGACCGTGGCCGACCTGCGTAACGTGGTGGCCGGTGACCCAAGCCCGGATGGCAAGGGCACCCTGGAAATCAAGCGCGGCATCGAAGTCGGGCACATCTTCCAGTTGGGCAACAAGTACAGCAAGGCGATGAAGTGCGAAGTGCTGGGCGAGAACGGCAAGCCGATCACCCTGGACATGGGCTGCTACGGCATTGGCGTATCGCGCGTGGTTGCCGCTGCCATCGAGCAGAACAACGACGAGAAAGGCATCATCTGGAGCGACGCCCTGGCACCGTTCCAGATCGCCCTGGTACCGCTGCGCTACGACAACGAGCAAGTACGCGAAGCCACCGACAAACTGTATGCCGAACTGACGGCTGCCGGTTTTGAAGTGCTGCTCGATGACCGGGACAAGAAAACCAGCCCGGGCATCAAGTTCGCCGACATGGAACTGATTGGCATCCCGCACCGTATCGTGGTCAGTGACCGCGGCCTGGCGGATGGCAATCTGGAATACAAGAGCCGGACCGAAGCCGAAGCCCAACCGTTGCCGGTGGCTGACGTGCTGTCTTTCCTTCAGGCGCGTATTCGTCGCTGAAAACCAGATCAAGAGAAGTCATGTTCAAGCGAAACACCAGAGCCCTGGGGGGCGCCGCCTTGTGCGGCGCCCTGCTGGTCAGCGGCTGCGCCAATCAAATGTCGCAACGCAGCGAGCACGAGGAGCGGGTCGAGCGAAAGTTGCTCGATCACAGCCTGCAAATCGATGTAGGCGAACCCAAAGTGCTGGAACTACCGCAACGCCGGGTTCGCATTCACGAGCAGAAGACCTTTGAGGTCACCGAGTTCGAAGTCACCCGCCGTTACGATCGCTACACCCCCTACCAGCCCTGGCGCAAACTCTATGAGATGCCTTTGGGTGCCGTTGCACTGGTAGCGGGCGCGGGCGCCAACGTGGTGAATATCTTCGCCCTCGGCAACCTGCCCACCAGCATGACGCGTGACTGGCTGAGCTACGGCGTGGACGGCATCAACCCGTTCATGAACGTGCAATCCCACGGCCGTGCGCAACAGAACCTGGCGGGTATCGATGAAGTGCAGCGCGACAAGCGCACGGAGTATTCGAGCCTTCCCTGGAGCGAGCGCCCGGTGCAAGTTACCGCCGGCAAGCAGACCCATGAGCTGACCACCGACCGCGATGGCGTACTGCGCCTGAACCTGTTGGACAGCCCATTTGCCGAGCAGGACCTGAACCGCGTCAGCACCTTGAAGATCAGCGTGGAAGATGGCCAGGACGATGTGCATTCCGACTCGACCCTGGCGATCAGCAACACCCTGCGCGGCAAGTTGCTCGAAGCCCATGGCCTGATCTACGACGACCTGGAAGATGACGAAGTGAACCAATGGGTGCACCGGGTCAAGCGCCTGTCGGAGCTGGGCCTGGAGGAAGAAGCCAGCGAGCTGGAACAAAGCCTGATCGAATTGACGCGCAATGATCCGGAGTTGCAGCAGGAGTTTCTGCAGGCGCTGACCAAGGATGCGGGAAGACTCGTCGCAGATCCTGGGGCACGCTGAGACTTCAGGCTGGATAAAAATCCAAATGTGGGAGCTGGCTTGCCTGCGATAGCGGTGTATTAGTCACAACATCAGTGACTGACACTGCGCTATCGCAGGCAAGCCAGCTCCCACATTTTTTTGATCCGGTTTCTACCAGGGAAATTGAAGCTGCTCGTTACCGCTGCTCAGGTCCAGCAACCGCACCCCAATCCCCAACAACCGCACCGGCTTCCCGCCCCGGTTAAACGCCTGGGTCAACAGCTGTTGATAACTCTCCAGATCCCGCCCTGCCCCGGCCTGCTCCAGCGTCGTCTGGGTAAAGTCATGAAACTTCACCTTAACGAACGGCTTGCCCGCGCGGTAGCTACTGTCTATACGCGCCATGCGCCCTGCCAGGGTTTCCATCAGCTCAGGCAGTTTCGCCAGGCAACTTGAGAGATCCGGCAGGTCCACGTCGTAGGTATTTTCCACACTGATCGATTGTCGGCGGCTGTCGTTCTGCACCACACGGTCATCAATCCCACGAGCCAGGCCCCAGAGCCGCTCGCCAAAACTGCCGAATTCACGCACCAGCGCCAGCTTGTTCCACTCGCGCAGTTGCAGGCAGTCTTCGATGCCCAGGCGCGCCAGCTTGTCGGCGGTGACCTTGCCGACACCGTGCAGCTTTTTCACTGGCAACTGCGACACAAAGTCTTCGACCTGATCCGGGGTGATCACAAACAGGCCGTTGGGTTTTTTCCAGTCGCTGGCGATCTTGGCCAGAAACTTGTTCGGCGCCACGCCCGCAGACACGGTGATGTGCAACTGGTTGGAGACTCGGCGGCGTATGTCCTGGGCGATACGCGTGGCACTGCCGCCAAAATGCGGGCAGTCGGAGACATCCAGGTAAGCTTCGTCCAGCGACAACGGCTCGATCAGGTCGGTGTAGTCGCGAAAGATCGTCTGGATTTCCTTCGACGCTTCTTTATAGGCATCCATGCGCGGCTTGACGATGGTCAGGTCCGGGCACAGCTTCAAGGCGTGGCGCGATGACATGGCCGAGCGCACGCCATAGGCTCGCGCCTCATAGTTGCAGGTTGCAATCACTCCTCGCCTGTCTGCCGAGCCGCCGACCGCCAGGGGCTTTTGCGCCAGGCTCGGGTCGTCGCGCATCTCGATGGCGGCGTAGAAGCAATCACAGTCGACGTGGATGATTTTGCGCTGCGTCATATAAACAGAGGGTGTAATCCAACGGGCGGCCAGTATCGCACTCACTCCTGTATATAGCACCAGTAGTTTGAATCTGCCGTTAGAGCGGTAGGAAATTTCCCAGATGAATTTATTTTCTCAATCGAAATCTACCCACCAATAGAGCCAAAACCCTTGGCCAGACTGGCCCCGAGGCCGTTTGAAGCCCACCTTGGAGAGCTAACCGCTTGAACCACAAGCGCTTTTCTTCAATTCACAGGTTGACACACCTGCGTTCCTCTGTAGAATGCCGACACACAGACGCGGGATGGAGCAGTCTGGTAGCTCGTCGGGCTCATAACCCGAAGGTCGTCGGTTCAAATCCGGCTCCCGCAACCAAACATCAAAAAAGGCTACTCGAAAGAGTGGCCTTTTTTGTGCGTGCCTGTTTTAGCCCTGTATGAAAATTGTAAGACAGAAAAAACGTTGCCCACCCAGCACTTACCGCACAAGGTGGCTGTGGAGTGACTAATTTCCACTTATTTGACCCATCAGACTATTAACGGTTGACACCTCGCCGTTGGGCTGTAGAATGCCGCCCACAGACGCGGGATGGAGCAGTCTGGTAGCTCGTCGGGCTCATAACCCGAAGGTCGTCGGTTCAAATCCGGCTCCCGCAACCAAACATCAAAAAAGGCTACTCGAAAGAGTGGCCTTTTTTGTATCCGGTGAAAAAGTTCTTCTGAAACAATGGTATGGCATCTTTCATGAAACCGTATTCGGTTTGCAGAGTCCATGTCATTGCAAGCTATGCTCAGTGCTCAAGCTCGACCCTCTACGACCAATGGCCGCTGTCGCCGCCCCCGACGATAAGCGTTAATATTTGTAATTATTTTGTCCATAGGGATTGGTAACTTGGCTGGATACCTCCATCCTGTCGCGCACAATCCACGAGGTGATTGATGCGCGCCAACTCGTCTGAACCACAAGACACCGTCACAGCGGAACAACCGATCACTCCCACCCGTTTGCGATGGTTGGATCTGTTGAGCAAATACCGTCAACCCATTGGGCTGGCCGTCACCCTGTTGCTGTTCGCTATCGCCCTGATCGCCTGCCGACACTTGCTGCTGGAGCTGGACCTTTACGCGCTCCACGACTCGATCCTGGAAGTGCCCAAGCCTGCCTTGCTCGGCGCATTTGCCGCCGCGGTCGCAGGTTTCATCATTCTATTGGGCTACGAATTCTCCGGCGCACGTTATGCCGGCGTGAAGCTCCCGGCCAAGACCCTGGCCATGGGTGGCTTCACCGCCTTTGCCATCGGCAATGCCATTGGGTTGTCGATGCTTTCGGGCGGTTCAGTACGCTACCGTTTATATGCACGCCATGGCATCGGTGCCTCGGAAGTGGCGCACATGACCGTGTTTGCCAGCCTGGCCTTGGGCACCGCCCTGCCGCCGTTGGCCGCACTGGCCACCTTGAGCAACTTGCCCGCGGCCTCGACCTACCTGCATTTGTCCCAAGGTTTGCTCGGTGGCATCGCCGGCGCGGTATTGCTGCTGTCAGTCGCACTGTGCATCGGTATTTATCGCCGGCGCCTGCCGGAACAACCTTACCCGGACAACCTGCTGGTCAAGGCCGGGCGTCGCACGCTGCGCCTGCCGGGCCGCCGCCTGACCTTCCTGCAACTGATCATCACCGCGCTGGATGTGGCCGCTGCCGCCACCGTCCTTTATATGTTGCTGCCGGAAGCGCCGCCGTTCGGCCCGTTCCTGCTGGTGTATTTGCTGGCCCTGGCTGCCGGTGTACTCAGCCATGTGCCGGGTGGCGTGGGCGTGTTCGAGGCAATTCTGCTGGCCGCGTTTGCCGACAAACTCGGCGCCGCGCCATTGGCCGCCGCCCTGCTGTTGTACCGGATGATCTACGTGGTTCTGCCGCTGCTGATCGCCTGTATCTTCCTGTTGGTCAACGAAGCCCAGCGCCTGTTCCAGACCCAGCAAAGCCTGCGGGTTGCTTCGGGCCTGGCGGCGCCGGTGCTGGCCGTACTGGTTTTTTTGTCCGGCGTGGTCCTGCTGTTTTCCGGCGCCACGCCGGAAATCGACTCACGCCTGGAAAACATCGGCTTCCTGATTCCCCACCGCCTGATTGATGCCTCGCACTTCGGTGCCAGCCTGATCGGCGTGTTGTGCCTGCTGCTCGCCCAAGGCCTGCGTCGACGTTTGTCGGCGGCCTGGATGCTGACCATGGTGCTGCTGCTGACCGGCGCCCTGCTCTCGCTGCTCAAAGGCTTCGACTGGGAAGAAGCCAGCCTGATGATCATGACGGCGGTGCTGCTGGCGATCTTCCGTCGCTCGTTTTACCGCGCCAGCCGCCTGACTGAGCTGCCGTTCTCGCCCCTGTACCTGGTGGCCAGTGTCTGTGTGCTGGGCGCCTCGATCTGGCTGCTGCTGTTTGCCTATCAAGACGTGCCGTACAGCCATCAGCTATGGTGGCAGTTCACCCTGGACGCCAACGCTCCACGGGGCCTGCGTTCATTGCTGGGTGCGGCGGTGTTGCTGGTGATCGTGTCGTTGACCTGGCTGTTGCGCACTGCGCGCCCGGTCATTCACTTGCCGACACCGGATGAGCTGGAGCGCGCCACCAAGATCCTGATGGCCTCCTCGCAACCCGACGGCGGCCTGGCGCTGACCGGCGACAAGGCGTTGCTGTTCCACCCCAACGATGAAGCCTTCCTGATGTACGCCCGTCGCGGGCGCAGCCTGGTGGCCCTGTACGACCCGATCGGCCCGACTCAGCCCCGCGCGGAGATGATCTGGCAGTTCCGCGACCTGTGCGATATCCATCACGCGCGCCCAGTGTTCTATCAAGTACGCGCCGAGAACCTGCCGTACTACATGGACATTGGCCTCACCGCGATCAAGCTGGGCGAAGAAGCCCGCGTCGACCTCAAACGCTTTGACCTGGAAGCCAAGGGCAAAGAGATGAAGGACCTGCGCTACACCTGGAACCGTGGCACCCGGGACGGCCTGTCCCTGGAGATCTGCGACCCGGGCCAGGCGCCGATGGATGAGCTCAAAGTTATTTCCGATGCGTGGCTGACCGGCAAGAACGTGCGGGAAAAAGGCTTCTCCCTCGGACGTTTCAGTGACGACTACCTCAAGCACTTTCGCATCGCGATCATTCGCTTCGAAGGGCGCCCGGTAGCCTTCGCCAACCTGCTCGAGACCTACAACCATGACCTGGCCAGTCTCGACCTGATGCGTGCGCACCCGGACGCGCCGAAGCTGACCATGGAATTCATGATGGTTGGCCTGATTCAACATTATAAGAACCATGACTACGCCCGCTTCAGCCTCGGCATGGTGCCGTTGTCGGGCCTGCAACCGCGCCGTGGTGCGCCGCTGACCCAACGCCTGGGCTCGATGGTGTTCCGCCGCGGCGAGCAACTGTATAACTTCCAAGGTTTGCGCCGCTTCAAAGACAAGTTCCAGCCTGACTGGGAACCCCGTTATATGGCCGTGCCCGCAGGACTTGATCCGCTGGTGGCACTGGCCGATACCGCCGCCCTGATTGCGGGCGGCTTGACTGGATTGGTGAAACGCTGATGATTCGACGCTCCTGGCGGTATGTATTGGCCTTAGTAGTGCTGCTCGCGCTGATCGCGGCGGGTGGCTTTTGGTACTGGAACCGCCCTGCCCCGCAACCGATCCTGGAACAACTGCCCCAGGCCGACGGTTCGGTGATGACCCGTGTGACGCCTAACGGCTCGGCCAAGGCCCGCGTGGCCGTGGCTGTAATGGCCGATGAGACCTTGAGCGACAGCCAACTGATTGCCCTGAGCCAGGGCGGCTCGGCGCAAATCGTTCAAGTGATCCTGCCAAAAGATGACTGCAAGTTGCAGGAACAAGCCCTGCAAAGCGCCCTGGCCCAGCTTAAAGGCCCGGCGACGCTGGTCAGCGGCATCGGCCCTGGCGCCGCGCTCGCCTGGCGCTGGCTGGCCACACAGAACGACGACAAGGCCAACGCCATCTCCGTCGGCTTCGCCCTGGTCCAGGAAGGTTGCAAGGACCCACTGCCGAAGACCTCTGCCCATGGCAATTGGCTGGTGGCGTGGAACGATAACCCTGACGATGAAAGCGCCAGTTTCGTACGCGATACACCGCGCGCGACTACCAGCATCAGCGACTACGACATTCACTACCCGCAAGTACTGAACAACGAACTGCGCAAGCAATTGGTCGGTTCGGACAACGGCGGCCTGGCGATTCCGGTGGTCGAAGTACCGGCTGGCCAAGCCAAGGACACCGTTACCCTGTTCCTCTCCGGTGATGGCGGCTGGCGTGACCTGGACCGCGATGTGGCCGGTGAAATGGCCAAGATCGGCTACCCGGTGGTCGGCATCGACACCCTGCGCTACTACTGGCAGCACAAGACCCCGGAACAAAGCGCCAAAGACCTCACCGAGCTGATGCAGCACTACCGCCAGAAGTGGGGCACCAAGCGCTTCGTACTGACCGGCTATTCGTTCGGCGCCGACGTACTGCCAGCGATCTACAACCGCATGCCGGAAAGCGAACAGCAGCGTGTCGACGCCATTATCCTGCTCGCATTCGCACGCACTGGCAGCTTTGAAATCGAAGTGGAAGGCTGGCTGGGCAATGCCGGCAAAGAGGCCGCCACTGGCCCGGAAATGGCCAAGCTGCCAGCCGATAAAGTGGTGTGCATCTACGGTGCTGAAGAAGTCAACGAGAGTGGTTGCACCGACACCACTGCCGTAGGCGAAGCTGTGAAGCTGCCGGGCGGGCATCACTTTGATGAGAACTACCCGGCGCTGGCTCAGCGTTTGGTGGATATCATTGTGAAGCATCAGGCCAAAGACAAAACTGAGTAATCCAAGGCTGCCCACAAAGCTGAACGTGGGCACCTCTGTGGGAGCTGGCTTGCCTGCGATAGCATCACCTCGGTCTGTCTGATAGACCGAGGCGTCCGCATCGCAGGCAAGCCAGCTCCCACACAAGCCCGCTCCCGCAGTTGTTTTGTGGTGTGGCTCAGACTCAGCGCGGTTCGATATGCGCAATCATCAGTTGCACAGTTTCATTGCCACGAAACTCGTTCACATCCAGCTTGTAGGCCAATTCCACCCAACGCACCGTCGGGTTCGGCCACACCTCACGGTCCACACCAAACGCAATGCCGTCGAGCTTCACTGACCCGCATTCGCTCTTGAGCACCACTTTAAGGTGCCGCTCGCCAACCACACGCTGTTCAACCAACTGAAACACACCGTGAAACAACGGCTCGGGAAAGTGCTGGCCCCATGGCCCGGCATGGCGCAGTGCGCGCGCCAACTCGAGGTGAAACTCTTCCACCGCCAACGTGCCGTCAGTCAGCAGGCGACCGGTGAGGTCTTCTTCACACAGCTGCCGGCGCACTTCGGCATCAAAGGCTTCGGCAAACAGCGGGAAGTTTTCCTCGGGCAAGGTCAGGCCGGCGGCCATGGCATGGCCGCCGTATTTAGCGATCAGGTTGGGATGCTGGCTGGCGACCACCGCGAGGGCATCACGGATGTGAAAACCCTGCACAGAGCGCCCCGAGCCCTTGAGCAGGCCGTCACCGGCATCGGCGAAGGCGATGGTCGGGCGGAAATACCGCTCTTTCATACGCGAGGCCAGAATACCGATCACACCTTGGTGCCATTCAGGGTCGAACAGGCACAAGCCGTAAGGCATCGACTCCACGGGCAAGTCCTTGAGCTGGGCCAGGGCCTCGCGCTGCATGCCTTGTTCGATGGATTTGCGGTCCTGGTTCATGCCGTCCAACTGCGCGGCCATTTCCCGCGCCGCCGCCACGTCGCTGGTGAGCAGGCATTCGATGCCCAGGCTCATATCATCCAGGCGCCCGGCTGCATTGAGGCGTGGCCCGAGGATAAAACCGAGGTCGGTGGAGGTGATACGCGCCGCATCGCGCTTGGCCACTTCGAGAATCGCCTTGATCCCCGGTCGCGCACGCCCGGCACGAATACGCTCCAGGCCTTGGTGCACGAGAATGCGGTTGTTGGCATCCAGCGGCACCACGTCAGCGACGCTGCCCAAGGCGACCAGATCAAGCAGTTCGCCGATATTTGGCTGGGGTTTGTTGTCGTACCAGCCCAGGCTGCGCAACCGCGCGCGCAGGGCCATCAGCACGTAAAAGATCACACCCACGCCGGCCAACGCCTTGCTGGGGAACTCGCAGCCAGGCTGGTTCGGGTTGACAATGGCATCCGCCGCCGGCAATTCATCACCCGGCAAGTGGTGGTCAGTGACCAATACCTGCAACCCGGCGGCCTTCGCCGCCGCCACGCCTTCAACGCTGGAGATGCCGTTATCCACGGTGATCAGCAGCTGCGGCTCGCGCTGCAGCGCCACAGCGACGATTTCCGGGGTAAGCCCGTAGCCGTATTCGAAACGGTTGGGCACCAGGTAATCGACATGCGCCGCGCCGAGCAAACGCAGGCCCAGCGTGCCCACGGTACTGGCCGTGGCGCCATCAGCGTCGAAGTCACCGACGATGAGGATACGCTGGCGCTGCTCCAGGGCCGTCACCAGCAGGTCTACCGCCGCGTCGATGCCCTTGAGTTGCTGGTAGGGAATCAACCGCGCCAGGCTCTTGTCCAGCTCAGCCTCCGACTGCACCCCGCGTGCGGCGTAGAGACGGGTCAACAGCGGTGGCAATTCACCGAGAAACGGCAGGACAGCGGGCAACGGGCGAGGATCGATACGCATGGGGTAACGGAAGCTTCTCTTCAGATACAACGGTTAAACGACAATTGAGCAATCAACACAGATCAACGCTGGAACCTGTTTGTGTAGCTGGCTTGTGTGGGAGCTGGCTTGCCTGCGATGCAGGCACCTCGGTCCATCAGACATACCGCGGTGATGCTATCGCAGGCAAGCCAGCTCCCACAGAAGCCAGCTTTTCACAGTTTTACTTTTTAGCCGCGTTCGCCGACCAGCCACTCCAGCTGCACTTCATGCTGGCCACGGTCGTCAGTCACGAAAATAGTGCCTTCGCTGATCATCACGTCCCACTTGATCACGCGCGGCATGTCCTTGGCCAGGGTCTCGAGGATTTCCTGCGGCACGGCGGCGATGTGGACGTTCTTGAGGTTCTTGGCCACCGGCACCACTTTGCCTTCCCATACGCGCAGGCTGCCATAGGCCAGCAGGCTGGTGCGCTCGGTGCGGCGTGAGCACCAGGTCAAGCGGTCGGCGTCGGGCTGGCCGACTTCAATCCAGTGCAGAACCCGATCATCCAGGCTTTTTTCCCACAGGGCAGGCTCGTCTACATCTGACAGGCCACGCCCGAACGCCAACTGCTCGTTGTACCAAAGGGCGTAGGCCAGCAGCCGCACGGTCATACGTTCTTCGGTTTCCGAAGGGTGGCGGGCGATGGTCTGCTTGACGCTCTCGTACACCGAGCGATCGAGGTCGGTGAGGTTCAGTTCAAATTTGTAGGTCGTGGACGGCTGGGCCATGAACGGGCTTCTAAAGACAGGGAAAGGTCGCCAGTCTAACCGATGGGGCAGCCATTGAACGAATACTGCGCTGCATCATGCTTATCCCTGGGCCGCTCGCCTATGTTAAAAGGCATGACACCACCGCCCCTGCTTGCTAAGGATCCTCATGTCGTTTAATGCCAAACCGCTCGCCGGCCTGAAAGTCATCGAACTGGGCACCCTGATCGCCGGACCGTTTGCCTCACGTATCTGCGCCGAATTCGGTGCCGAGGTGATCAAGGTCGAATCCCCCGATGGCGGCGACCCGCTGCGCAAGTGGCGCAAGCTGTACGAAGGCACGTCGCTGTGGTGGTTTGTGCAGGCGCGCAATAAAAAGTCGCTGACCCTGAACCTCAAGCACCCGGATGGCCTGGCGATTCTTAAACAGCTGCTGGCGGACGCCGACATCCTGATCGAAAACTTCCGCCCCGGCGTGCTGGAAAAACTCGGTTTGAACTGGGAAACCCTGCACGCGCTGAACCCCAAGCTGGTGATGGTGCGCCTCTCCGGTTTCGGCCAGACCGGCCCGATGAAAGACCAGCCGGGCTTTGGCGCGGTGGGCGAGTCCATGGGCGGTCTGCGCTACATCACAGGCTTTGAAGATCGCCCGCCGGTGCGCACCGGGATTTCCATCGGCGACTCCATCGCGGCTCTGTGGGCGGTGATCGGCGCGCTGATGGCGTTGCGTCACCGTGAGGTCAACGGCGGGCTCGGCCAAGTGGTGGATGTGGCGCTGTACGAAGCCATCTTCGCGATGATGGAAAGCATGATCCCGGAGTTCGACGTGTTCGGGTTTATCCGCGAGCGCACCGGCAACATCATGCCCGGCATCACGCCGTCCTCGATTCATACCAGTGCTGACGGCAAGCATGTGCAGATCGGCGCCAATGGCGATGCCATCTTCAAGCGCTTCATGAGCGCCATCGGCCGCGACGATTTGGCCAATGACCCGGCCCTGGCCAGCAATGACGGGCGCGACAGCCGCCGTGACGAGCTTTACGGGGTGATTGATCGGTGGGTCAACTCGCTGCCGCTGGAGCAAGTGGTCGAGCAACTGAACAAGGCCGAAGTACCCGCCAGCCGTATCTACAGCGCCGAAGACATGCTCGGCGACCCGCAGTTTCTGGCCCGGGAAATGTTCCTCAAGGCGCAGCTGCCAGGTGGCAAGGACTTCAAGATGCCAGGCATCGTGCCCAAGCTCTCCGAGACGCCGGGCAGTTGCGAATGGGTTGGGCCGCAGTTAGGGGAGCACAACAGCACGGTGCTCAATGAGCTGGGTTACGACGCCGCCGCCATCACCCGTTTGCGTGAGGATGGCGCGATCTGATGGTTCGCCCGTACGTCCGCCTGCTCCTTGTAAGCACGCTGCTCGGCGGCTGGTCGCTCTCGGCTCAGGCCGAGGACACACTGACCTGGCTGCTGCGCGACCTGCCGCCAATGACCATCTTCGAAGGCCCGCAAAAAAACCAGGGCGCACTCGACCAACTGTTGCCGATGCTCAGGGAGCACCTGCCGGAGTATCGTCATCAAGTGATGCACGTCAACCGCGCGCGCGGCATTCAAATGTTGCGTGCTCAATCCCTGACCTGTGACCCATCGCTGCTGTGGACGCCGGAGCGCGCCCAGTACGTGGTGTTTTCCGCCCAGGCATTCGTGACGGTCAGCAATGGGGTGACGATCCAGCGCAGCCACCAGGCGGCCATGGCGCCCTATATCGTCGAGGGTCAGTTTGACCTGCAAGCCTTTCTCAAATCCCATACGGCGCGCATTGGCGCCACGGCCGAACGCAGTTACGGCCCCGCCGTCGATGAACAGCTAAAGCACGCCGACCCGCACACCCTGGCCCTGCATTACGGCAATGACGCCCTTGGCAGCCTGTTGCAGATGCAGCGCCTGGGGCGGCTGGAGGCGGTGCTGGGTTACCCGCCGGAAATCCGCTATCACGCCCAGCAACAGGGAATTGCGGCCCACGACCTGCTGTTCTTTCCCATCAAGGGCTCAGCGCCTTACCAACGCACGCATATCGCTTGCTCCAACACGCCGCAAGGTCGCCAGGCCATGCAGCGAATCGATCAGGCATTGGGCGAGATTCCACTGGAGCAGGTGCAACAGTCCTACGCCTCGTGGCTGGACCCAGTGATGCGTGAACAGTATTTGTCGCACAACCCGAGTTTCTTCCTCGACTCTCCCGAGCCCTGAGCACCGAGACCTGACCCTCAGCGAGGCAAATCCCAGGCAAAAAGAAACCCCGAAGAGTGGGGAGACACTTCGGGGTTAAACGTGGCCTACAAAGACCAGTACAACAAGCCACAAACACCGGAGCACAATGTTTGCTCTTGCCGTTAAAAAATCTGACCGGGCATGGCGTAGGAAGTTTCGCCAATTAAACAATTCTTCATGCGATCACGCTGCCGCGAGTCTGTGCGGCGTTGCGCAAGGCGGCGATAACCGAGGGTTCCAGGCGCCCTTCGGCGATTTTAAGGTCGCGCAGCAGGCAATCGACCACATCCACCAGCACGCGCTTATCGGTCAATTGCGCGCGATCGACTTCCCGCTCGACGACAATAGCGCCAGCCGGGTTCTTCACGGTCACCAGGCACTCGCCCTGCACACCCGAGGTGGTCAACGTAACCTGATAAGGGCTCAGTGCTTCTTCGAGCAATAGGCTGATACTTTCCATCTCGATCACCACTCAATCATTCGAATAAAGTTCGAAAAACAAAAATGTCACCAAGGTGCTGACATTCAAGTGACCCGTGCCCGCAGCAGAAAGTTCGACCTTTTGTATCGTCGTCTGCCCGAGTCAACCGAGCATGCACGGCAAAGATGACAGAGAGAAAACAACCTCCAACAGGCTAGAATCCCTGGATTATCCTGGGAGCCTGCCTTGAAAGCCGCGTCTGAAGCGCCACTGCGCATCGTCCTCGCCGACGACCACCCGATTTTTCTGATTGGTTTGCGCGCCGTGTTGGAGCGTGACGAACGGGTACGCATCGTCGCCGAGGCCAATTCGCCCCAAGCCCTGATTGAACAGCTGCAGACCTGTGCCTGTGATGTGCTGGTGACCGATTTCATGATGCCCGCCGAGCCTCAGGCCGACGGGCTGCGCCTGATAGAACAGTTGCGTCGGTACTATCCCGGGTTGCCGATTGTGGTGGTGACCATGCTCAATAACGCCGGCTTGTTTCATTCCATTCTGAAACTGGGGGTCATGGGCCTGCTGAGCAAGGCCAGCTTGGCCGATGAGCTGCCGCAAGCAATTCACCACGTGCGGCAAGGGCGTCCTTATGTGGCCCACGCCATTCGCCAGGCACTGAGCCTTGCCGGCGAAGTCGGCACCGACCACCTGCAGTCGCAGCAACAGCTGTCACCTCGGGAACTGGAGGTGATCCGCCTGTTGGCTGCCGGGTTGGCGGTGGGCGAGATCGCCGCGCAACTGCATCGCAGCAAGCAGACGGTCAGCGCGCACAAGGTCAGCGCCATGCGCAAGCTGGGCCTGGGCAACGATGCCGCGCTGTTTATCTATGTGCAGGAACACGGGCTGGCATAGCCTGAAACGCGATCCATTGCTTGAGCGCCTCGACCTCCATTGGCCGCGCGATAAAACAGCCTTGCAACCAGGCCGCGCCCAATTCTCCGACGGCATGGTAATCGGCGGCGCTTTCCACCCCGGTCACCACCACGCCAATGCCCAAGTGCGCAGCCATGCTCATGGCACCCGCCACCACGGCAGCCTTGCGATCATCCTCGGCCATGCCACTGGCAAACACCGGAGGGATCTTCAGCTCAGTGAAGGGCAACGCCAGCAGGCTCTGCAGGCTGGTGCCACCGACGCCGAAATCACCAATGGACAACTTGCACCCCATCATCCGCAAGCGCAGCAGCCCGGTGAGGTGGGCACTGTCGGTTTTTAACCGTGAGGTCTCCACCAACTCCAGGGTCAGCCCATGGGCCGGCACGCCGTGCAGTTGCAGCAGGCCTTGCAGTACTTGGGGAAAGTGCGGTCGCTCCAGCATGCGCCCGGGAATATTCACCGCTACAGGCAGCAGTTGCCCGGTCTGGCCCATGACCTGGCCAGCCAGGCCCAGTGCCTGCTCCAGTACGTGCCAAGTGAAGGCCTCTTCCATGCCGGCAAACTCCAGCACCGGCAAAAAGTCGTCAGGCAACAGCAGCTCATTTTCATTAGATTGCCAACGGGCCAGGGCCTCGACCCGTTGCAGCACGCCGGCCTGGCTGACGATAGGCTGATACCAAACCCGGCCACAGCGCGCGATGCTGGCCTGGCTGACGTCCGCCGAGGGTGGCAACGGCTCGCGCTCGTTCAGGTCGAGCAGATGACGCACCCGCGCCCATGAGGTCACCGGCGGCCCCGCACGCAAGCGCGCCTGGCAATCCGTCAACACTTGCCCGATCAGCTTGGCCGACGCGGGCTTGGGCAAGCACGCCAGCACATTCAGCCCCTGTTGCCGCGCCATATTGGCCACGCCTTCGAGCACGTCCGGTTCGGCATTGCTGAGCAGGATCAGCACCTGGGCCAGGCTGCGCTCGGCCAGTTCGCGGATCAACTCCAGGCCATCGCCCTGCTCCAGGTACAGATCGCAAATAGCAATGTCCACCGGGCCGGCACTGTCCAGGGACTGGCGGGCGGCGTCGACCGTTTCGGCGGTGAGTACGTTGAACACGCCGTTGGCATTGAGCATCTGGTGCAGTGCCATCAGTTGAAACGGGTTGTCTTCAAGGATCAGCACTTTGAGGGAACGCATGGGCAACTCTGTCGGCAGCGGGCAAAGACCGGCACAGTAACCAAAAGCTGCAGGGCGCCCCATAGGACGTGTCCTAAACGTGAGCGTCCAGGTAGGGTTGCAGGTCGCGACGGAACACCATCAACGCCTGGGACAACCTTGACCACGGCGCCTCAAGTTCGCTGCCGCGCGCCTCACGTGCACAGCTCTCCAGGGCCATGCACGCCTTGGCCAGCGGCAGCGCATCGACCAGAGAGCAAATACCCTTGAGCCGATGCAACGCAGCATTCAAGCGCGCCATGTCTTGCTCGACCAAGGCCACCTCCATCACTTCATGCTCGCGGTCCAGGCTCCTGGCCAACTCTTGCAGCATGCTGTGCAGCACCGGCCCTTCAGCCTGGGTCATGGTGCACAGGGTCTGGATATCAAAAGAGCGTGGCGCCGCCCGTTCTGCCAGCACCTGAGCCCAGCGCTGCAACGTGATCGGCTTGACCAACAGCTCATCCATGCCGACTTCCTTGCCACGCTGTTGTTCATCCTGCATGGCATTCGCGGTGCAACCGATCACTGCGCAACGCGGTAACTGCTCAGTGGCTTCAATCCGTCGGATCGCCTGGCTCAGCTCATAGCCGGACATGCCCGGCATCTGGCAATCGGTGACCAGCACGTCAAAGCGTTGCTGCGACCATGCCTGCAACGCGCCCTGCGCTGAATCGACGGCGACCACTTGATGGCCGAGGAACTCCAACTGCTGCACCAGTACCAGACGGTTGGCCGCCAGATCATCGACCACCAGCACCGACAGGCTGCGACCGGCAGGCGGCAATGAAGCACCGACGGGTGCCGGTACGTCGTCAGTGCTGATCCGCGCCAGGTGCAGGTCGATGCACACCACCGTACCTGCGCCCACGACACTGTTGAGGTGAATGCTACCGCCCATCAACTCCACCAACTGCTGGCAGATACTCAAACCCAGGCCAGTGCCGCCATGCTCGGCCGCGGTCGAAGCGCTCATCTGCACAAACGGCTTGAACATCCTCGCTTGCTGATCGGCCCCAATCCCCGGACCGCTGTCTTCCACGCACAGGTGCAGGTATTCGGCGCCGGCCTCATCGTGCCGGCAATCGACACTGATACGCACCCCGCCGTGCTGAGTAAACTTGAGCGCATTGCCCAAAAGGTTGTGCATCACTTGGCGCAAGCGCAGCGGGTCAAACCAGTAATAACCCTGGGCTGCCGGGTCAAACGCCAGGGTCAGGTGCAGGCCCTTTTTTTGCGCCGTGGCCTCGAACAAGCGCTGGATACCTTCGAAAAAGCCCTTCAGCTCAGTCGATTGCGGTGCCAGTTGCATATGGCCCGACTCAATCTTGGCAAGGTCCAGGCTGTCGCCCATCAACGCAATCAGCTCACGTGCCGAGCGATGGGCTACCTGCAAGGCGTCGGACACAGGCTGGCCGGCTGCCAGGCAGCGTTCCTGCTCCAGTTCGAGCAAGCCGATGATGGCGTTCATCGGTGTACGAATCTCGTGGCTCAGGGTTGAGAGAAACGCACTTTTGGCGTAGTTC
This sequence comes from Pseudomonas sp. IPO3747, assembly GCF_013385245.1. Classification (NCBI taxonomy): domain Bacteria; kingdom Pseudomonadati; phylum Pseudomonadota; class Gammaproteobacteria; order Pseudomonadales; family Pseudomonadaceae; genus Pseudomonas; species Pseudomonas sp. IPO3747. The sequence goes on along the minus strand of NZ_JACAQL010000019.1, from coordinate 54,737 downwards.
GCTTCGTCGGCGGCCTGACGCGCGTCCATTAATTGATGCTCCAGGACTTTGCGCTCGTTGATGTCGATCCAGCCACCCAGCAACCCCTGCAAACGGTTCTCGGCGTCAAAGAACGGCACAGTCCATTGGTACACGTGAACGCTGCCGCCGTTGAGTTCCAGCTCCCGGTCGACAAACAGCGGTTGTTGCGTGGCCAGTTGCACCATATGGCCTGCATGCAGGCGCGCGGCGGTGAGTTCGGGCATCACCGCGCTTTCCATCAAGGTCAGGCCCTGGATCTTTTCAAGGCGAGTTGCCAATTGCTGTTCATAACTTTTGTTGCAGGTCACCAGGCGCCCGGCCAGGTCGCGCACGAATAGCGGGTTGGGCATGCCGTCGAGCAAGGCGCGCTTGAAGGCCAATTGGTCATTGAGCCGACGTTCAGCCTCCAGCCGCTGGTGGATCTGGCGCTTGAGCCGGCTGTTCCACACCAGCGACACCAGCACAAACAGGATCGCCATGGCCACCGTCCAGTAAGCCCAGGCAGGGACACGCTGCCAGGCCGGCACCGGAATCGCCACCGCGCCGATCCAGCGCAGGCGCAAGGCGCTCAGCTCGGCGACCGGCAAGGCTTCCAGCGCCTTGTTCAGAATGCTCAACAGTTCAGGCTGGTCCTTGCGCACCGACAGGCTGTTGGCCGACCACTTGCCATCGACGCTGCGGCCAATGCGCAGGCCATCCTGTGGGTAACTCTGCACTTCCACTTCTGTCTGCAGCGTGGCAGCCGCTTCGCCGCGTCTTACCCAATCACGGGCCTGGGTGTAATCAGTGACCAAGCGTAGGTTGATCTGCGGGTACGCCTGGCGAATGTAGGGCTCAAGTACATGCCGTGCCGGCAGCACCAGCACCTTGCCGGCCAACTGATCCAGGCCGGTCAGCGGCGCCGCATCAGCAGGCTCGACAAACACCCAGCCAGAGCCACCGAAACTGTGGCTGAAGTTGAGCAGCGCCTGGCGCTCCTGATTCTCGGCCAAGGTGGTGTTCATGTCCGCCCTGCCCGTTTCCAGCCAGCTCAGGGTTTGCGCAGTGGAATGCGCCTCCTCGAAGACAAACTGTAAACCGGTCATGCGCGAAATCCGGTTGAGCAGGTCAACGTTCAAGCCCACCCAGCGGTCGTCCTTGTCTCTGAACACGTAAGGCGACATTTGCTGGGCCGCCACCACCACATGCGGGTGCTGCAACACCCACGCCCGCTCCGAGGCCGACAGCGCAATGCGCTCAACACCAAAACCGACACCCAGTCCGGTGGTCCAGCGCGCGAGAATTTCGCGCTGCACCGACTCATCGATGCTCGCCAGCGCGCTGTCCATCATGGCACCGAGCAACGGGTCGGCCTGGCGAGTGGCAAACGCGAAGCCGATCGGGGGCAAGCGACTTTCTTCTTTGATCTGCAACCTCAGGTAAGGCCGCAGCGACTTGTAGGCGCGCACGATGACTTCGTTGCCGATAAACGCATCGGCGTCGCCCTGATTGAGCGCCTCCAGCCCACTGTAGAGGTTGGGCGCAAGCATGATGTGGCTGCCGGGGTAGGCGGCATGCACGTTCTTGACGTTGGCATAGCCATCGAGCAACACCAGCTTCTTGCCCGTCAGATCGTCGCCCTGGCTATCGTCGCGACACAGTACTACTACCGACCGGTCGGGCATGTAGTCGCGGGTAAACTGCAAACCGGGTACATCACGCTCATAGCCATTGGCGCTGGTGAGAATGTCAATGGCACCGTTGCGCAACGCCTCGACCGCCTGGGCGCGTTCGGCAAAACCGAGCACCTGCATCGACACACCCAGGCGCGCACCGACCAGGCTCAGGTAATCGGCACTGATGCCCTGGTAGCGATTGCGGTCGCGGGTGATATCAATCGGCTGATAGTCATCAATGGAAATCCCCACCTTCAAGGTCCGATGGGCTGCCAGCCACTGCTGCTGCGCCGGCGCCAGCGGCAACGGCTCCAGCGGGATAAACGCCGGCACCAGTTTGAAAGGCAGGCTGACGGCGGCCAGGCCCATTGGCACTTGGCCAAGCAAGAGCACACACGCCAAACGCACCGTCCATTGGATTACTGCATGCACCGATTGGGTTTCCTTGAGTCTTCGGGTTAAGCGCCTGCGCAAGTATGGCCCGCCAGAATGAAAAAGCCCGTCACGAAGACGGGCTTGATCTGCCGCGCAGCCACTGATGAATCAGAGTGGCTTGCCGCGATTGCCATGCTGGCTGACAAACGCCTGCACAGCTTTCAGGTCATTGGCCAGCACGGTGCAGCGCTCTTCGCGCTCGAACAGGTCAGCCAGGTGCTGCGGTAACTCCAGCGCCTTGCCAACGCCGGCCTTCTCCACCGCTTCCGGGAATTTTACCGGGTGGGCGGTGCCCAGAATCACCATCGGGATGTCCAGGCTGCGACGGCATTCGCGTGCGGCCTTCACACCGATAGCGGTGTGCGGGTCGAGCAGCTCGCCGGTCTGCGCATAGACTTCGGCGATGGTTTCGCAGGTTTGCGCATCGTCCACGGCCAGGGAGTCGAACAGCTTGCGGGTTTCGGTCCAGCGCTCTTCGTCAACGCTGAAACCGCCACCGCTTTTGAAGGTGTCCATCAAGCCGGCAATGGCTGCGCCGTTGCGACCATGCATGTCGAACAGCAGGCGTTCGAAGTTCGACGAGACCATGATGTCCATCGATGGCGACAGCGTGGCGTGCAGGGTTTCCTTGACGTACTGGTTGCCGCTCATGAAGCGGTGCAGGATGTCGTTGCGGTTGGTGGCGACGATCAACTGGTTGATCGGCAGGCCCATGTTGCGCGCCAGGTAACCGGCGAAGATGTCGCCAAAGTTGCCGGTCGGCACCGAGAACGACACCGAACGCGCCGGGCCGCCCAACTGCAGGGAGGCGTGGAAGTAGTAGACGATCTGGGCCATGATCCGCGCCCAGTTGATCGAGTTCACCGCCACCAAACGCGTACCTTTGAGGAAGCTCTGGTCAGCGAAGCTGTTCTTGACCATTTCCTGGCAGTCATCGAAGTTGCCTTCGATGGCGATGTTGTGGATGTTCTCACCGAAGATGGTGGTCATCTGGCGACGCTGCACCTCCGACACGCGCTTGTGCGGGTGCAGGATGAAGATGTCGACGTTCTCGCAGTGCTTGCAACCTTCGATGGCCGCCGAGCCGGTATCACCGGAAGTGGCACCGATGATCACCACGCGCTCGCCGCGCTTTTGCAGCACGTAATCGAGCAGGCGACCGAGCAGTTGCAGGGCGAAGTCCTTGAACGCCAGGGTCGGGCCGTGGAACAGCTCCAGTACCCACTCATTGCCGTTCAGTTGACGCAGGGGTGCGATGGCGTTGTGGGAAAACACGCCATACGTTTCTTCCAGAATCTTTTTGAAATCCGCATCGAGGATGCTGCCGGTAACAAACGGGCGCATCACCCGGAACGCCAGTTCGTGGTACGGCAGGCCGGCCCACGAGGCGATCTCTTCCTGAGTGAAACGTGGCAGGTTTTCCGGCACGTACAGGCCGCCGTCAGTGGCAAGGCCGGCGAGCAAAACGTCTTCGAAGTTCAGGGCCGGTGCCTGGCCGCGGGTGCTGATATAACGCATGACTGGCTCCTCTAGAGCATTCTGAACAAGGGCCGCCGAACGTGTGGGGCCCTTGCCGCTAAACGATTAGTTCAGGTGTTCAACACGGATGCGCACCACCGGCCCAACCACGCCCTGCAACGCTTCAAGCGCGGCAATGGCATCGTTGATGTGCTGCTCGAGCACGCGGTGGGTCAGCAGGATCATCGGCACCAGGCCGTCTTGTTCCTCGACTTCCTTCTGCATGATCGACTCGATGTTGATGCCGCGCTCCGAGAGGATGCTGGCCACTTGGGCCAACACGCCTGGATGGTCCTTGGCCTGGATACGCAGGTAGTAAGCGCTTTCGCAGGCTTCGATCGGCAGGATCGGGTGGGCCGACAGCGAATCCGGCTGGAAGGCCAGGTGCGGCACGCGGTTTTCCGGGTCGCTGGTCATGGCGCGAACCACGTCAACCAGGTCGGCGATCACCGACGAAGCGGTCGGCTCCATGCCGGCGCCCGCGCCGTAGAACAGGGTGGAGCCGGCGGCGTCACCGTTGACCATCACGGCGTTCATCACGCCATTGACGTTAGCGATCAGGCGGTCAGCCGGGATCAGCGTCGGGTGTACACGCAACTCGATACCAGCCGGGGTGCTGCGCGCCACACCAAGGTGCTTGATGCGGTAGCCCAGGGCTTCGGCGTAGTTCACGTCGGCAGTGGTCAGCTTAGTGATGCCTTCGGTGTAGGCCTTGTCGAACTGCAGCGGGATACCAAAGGCGATGGACGCCAAAATGGTCAGCTTGTGCGCCGCGTCGATGCCTTCTACGTCGAAGGTCGGGTCGGCTTCGGCGTAACCCAAGGCTTGGGCTTCGGCCAGCACGTCTTCGAAGGTGCGGCCTTTCTCGCGCATTTCGGTGAGGATGAAGTTGCCGGTGCCGTTGATGATGCCGGCCACCCAGTTGATACGGTTGGCAGACAGGCCTTCACGGATCGCCTTGATCACCGGGATTCCACCGGCCACGGCGGCTTCGAACGCGACAATCACACCCTTTTCACGCGCCTTGGCGAAGATCTCGTTGCCGTGTACGGCGATCAGCGCCTTGTTGGCGGTGACCACGTGCTTGCCGTTTTCGATGGCCAGCAGCACCAGCTCGCGGGCCACGGTATAACCGCCAACCAGCTCGATGACGATATCGATTTCAGGGTTGGTGGCCACGGCGAAGACATCGTTGGTAATCGCAATACCGGTCGTTTGGAACTGAGGCTTTGGCGTACGCGTGGCAATTTGCGCCACTTCAATCCCACGCCCTGCACGGCGGGAAATTTCTTCAGCATTACGCTGAAGTACGTTCAAGGTGCCGCCACCGACGGTCCCTAACCCACAGATGCCTACTTTGACCGGTTTCACTGAAGAACTCCCCATGAAACGGCCGACTCAAGGTCGGCCGTGGTAAACAGCCGCACAACTGCGGCTCTCAATTAATGCCCCGTCGACTGTTCGACGGGGCATGATCGTCAAAGGCTCGACGATGACTGCTTACTTCGCACCCAGTGCCAGTTTGGCAACTTGTGGCGCCGGCTGGTAGCCCGGAATCACTTGGCCGTCAGCCAAAACGATGGCCGGTGTACCGTTCACGCCAATCGACTGGCCGAGGGCGAACTGCTTGGAAACCGGGTTGGCACATTTGGCCGCCTTGATTTCCTTGCCATCGACCATTTTGTCCATGGCCGATTTCTTGTCGGCCGAACACCATACGGCTTGCAGTTGCTCGTCACCCGGCGAACCCAGGCCCTGGCGCGGGAACGCGACGTAGCGCACTTCGATACCGGCCTTGTTCAGCGCAGGCACTTCGGCGTGCAGCTTGTGGCAGTACGGGCACGTGGTGTCGGTGAACACGGTAATGTGGGTCTTGGTCTCGCCAATGGCTGGGTAAACCACGGTCTCAGCCACCGGAATGCCGTTGATCAGCTTGGACACGCCCAGGCGCTCGGCCTTCTCGGTCAGGTTGACCGGCTTGCCGTCTTTAAGCTGGAACAGGTAGCCCTGGACGATGTACTGGCCATCGGCACTGGCGTACAGCACACGGCTGCCCTTGAGCTTGACTTCATACAGGCCGGCCATGGGGCTGGCGCTGATGCTTTCGATCGGGGTGTCGAGCTTCAGGTCCGCCAAACTCTTGCGAATGGTTTGTTCGGCGGCGTCATCGGCGACAACAAAGGTGGAAACCAACGCAATCGCTGCGGCGGCAATAATCTGGGTCAAGCGCATGGGAACTCCTGAAGGCAGATGCAGGGACGGCAGTGGAACACCGCTTGGAAACGCGGGCAGTGGCCGTCCCCTTTGCTAACCGGCAAAGCCTACCACAGTTGGGCGCCAGGGCAGCCCGTGGCGGCATAAATTGGCGGCTTTCAACCGCGTGGGTGGTGCTTGGCGTGCATCTCCTGCAAGCGTGCGCGTGCCACATGGGTGTAGATCTGAGTTGTGGACAAGTCGCTGTGGCCCAGCAGCATTTGCACCACGCGCAAATCCGCGCCGTGGTTGAGCAAATGCGTGGCGAATGCATGGCGCAAGGTATGCGGCGACAGCGCCTTGCCGATCCCGGCGACCTTGGCCTGGTGCTTGATACGGTGCCAGAAGGTCTGGCGAGTCATCTGCTCGCCGCGCAGGCTGGGGAACAGCACATCGCTGGGTCGCCCACCAAGCAGCTCATTGCGGGCGTCACGCATATAGCGCTCCACCCACACAATCGCCTCCTCGCCCATCGGCACCAACCGCTCCTTGCTGCCTTTGCCCATCACGCGCAACACGCCCTGGCGCAGGTTGACTTGCTCCAGGGTCAGGCTGATCAGCTCGGTCACGCGCAAACCGCAGGCATACAAGACCTCAAGCATGGCGCGGTCGCGCTGGCCGATGGCTTCGCTCAGATCGGGGGCGGCGAGCAAGGCATCGACGTCAGCTTCCGACAAGGATTTAGGCAATGGCCTACCGAGCTGGGGCATGTCGATTTGTAGGGTCGGGTCGACAGCAATCAGCTTTTCCCGCAGCAAATAGCGATAAAACCCACGTACGCCCGAGAGAAATCGCGCCGTGGAACGCGGCTTGTAATTCTGCTCCAGGCGCCAGGCCAGGTGATCGAGGATCAACTCACGACCGGCATTGATCAGTTCAAGGTTTTTGTCCTGCAACCAGCCATTGAACAAAGCCAAGTCGCTGCGATAAGCCAGGCGGGTGTTGTCCGACAGTCCTTTTTCCAGCCACAGGGCGTCGAGGAAGCGGTCGATCAGGGGATGGTCAATGGCGGGCATGGGCACTCAAGCAGCGCAGCACAGGGCTTTGCGCAAATTATTTAGTGAACTGTTACAACGGGCACTAGTCTTTCATAGCCCGCTATTTCAAGGAACAGGAAGCTTCAATGAGCGAACAACAGATTCTGCTGGCATTTGGTGGCATTGGCGTGGCCGCGTTGGCCTGCCAATGGCTGGCATGGCGCCTGAAACTTCCCGCCATTCTGTTTCTGCTGGTCAGCGGAATCCTGGCAGGGCCGGTGCTGGGCTGGCTGAACCCTCAGGAAATGTTCGGTCCGTTGCTGATGCCATTGGTATCCCTGGCCGTGGCACTGATCCTGTTTGAAGGCAGCCTCACGCTGCACCTTTCGGAATGGAAGGAGATCGGCAGCGTCGTGCATCGCCTTGTCACGGTCGGCGCCCTGTCGACATGGGCCGTCATTACCCTGGCTACCCACTGGCTGCTGGGTTTTGACTGGATGCTCGCCCTGCTTTTCGGCACCTTGACGCTGGTGACCGGGCCTACCGTGATTGTGCCCATGTTACGTGTCGTGCGGCCAAAAGCCTCGATCGCCAATATCTTACGCTGGGAAGGCATTGTCATTGACCCGATTGGTGCGTTGCTCGCCGTGGTGGTCTACAGCTTTATCATCGCTCGCGCGTCAGGCGACGGCTTGAGTCACAGCCTGCTGACCTTTGGCGGCGTGATCCTGTGCGGCAGCCTGTTCGGCGTCGCCGGTGGTTGGGTGTTGGGGCAGATCATGCGCCGGCAATGGCTGCCGGAATACCTGCATAACCTGGCTACGCTGGCTGGCGTTCTGGGAATCTTCATCGCCTCCAACGAGGTGATGCATGAGTCCGGCCTGTTGGCCGTGACGCTGATGGGCATGTGGATGGCCAATATGAAGGGCGTTGACGTACGCCACATCCTGCATTTCAAGGAAAACCTCAGCGTCCTGCTGATTTCCGGGTTATTCATTCTGCTGGCCGCGCGCCTGGACCTGAACGCCCTGATTGCCTTGGGGCCGTTCGTACTGATCCTGTTACTGATCATTCAATTTATTGCACGACCTTTGAACGTCGCGCTTTCGACCTTTGGTTCCGGCCTGAACTGGCGTGAACGTGCCCTGCTGTCCTGGATTGCACCACGCGGGATCGTGGCCGCAGCCGTGTCGGCGATTTTCGCCATTCGCCTGGATGAGGCCGGTCATGAAGGCGCACTGTTATTGGTGCCACTGACATTCGCGGTGATTATCGGCACCGTTGTCCTGCAAAGCGCCACGGCCCGCCCGCTGGCACGCCTGCTGAAAGTCGCCGAGCCTGCGCCCAGCGGCTTCCTGATCGTCGGCGCGAACGGCCCGGCGCGCATCCTGGGCAAAGCCTTGCAACAACTGGGCAGCCGAGTGCTGCTGACCGACTCCAGCTGGGAAAACATCCGCGCCAGCCGAATGGAAGGGCTACCCACTTACTTCGGCAACCCGGCATCACAGCATGCCGAATCGCATCTGGATCTGGTCGGCCTCGGGCATTTGCTGGCGCTCTCACCTTCGGGCGAACTGAACACTTTGGCCGCCATGCGCTTTCGCCACGATTTTGGGCATCGTCTGTTCGCCCTGGCCAGCAGCCAGGAAAGCCGTCGCACCGATAAGCACCGGGCCAGCCACGAGCACCGTGGCCATTTGCTGGGCAGCCAACCCCTGAGCTACACCAAACTTGCGAGCCTGCTGGGCCAAGGTGCAGAGCTGTATAGCACCAACCTGACCGAAGGCTTCAGCTGGGAACAGTACCAGGCGCTGCATGGTGACCGCGCGACGCTGCTGTTTGCCCGCGATACCGCAGGCTGGGTACACGTGGTGACCCCGGACAGCAGCTTGAAACCCGTAGCTGGCTGGACCTTGCTGGCCGTGATTCAACCAGAAAACAACACAGCCGAATAAGTCAGTCGGCAAAACCAGGCAATACCGGCACAGGGCGTTTGTCAGCATCAATCGCGACAAAACTGAACACGCCCTGGATCGCCTTTTCACGGCCATCGGCACTCATGCTCTCGACGAATACTTCAACCTCGACCTTGAGGCTGGTGTTACCCACTTTGATTACGCGGCCGATCAACTCGACGATGGAGCCGGCCGGGATCGCGTGGTTGAAGTCGATACGGTCGGTGGACACGGTCACCAGTGGCAAGCGGCAAAAGCGCGTGGCGGTGATGAACGACACTTCATCCATCCACGCCAGCGCAGTGCCGCCGAACAGGGTGTTGTGGTGGTTGGTGGTCGGCGGGAACACGGCTTTGGTCACGTGGGTGACGGACAGGTCGGTGCGACGCTGGATTTCTTCGAGGCGGGTGGTCATGGGCAAATACCGGTAAACAGACAAATTTCAGGCACAAAAAAGCAGCCCGTAGGCTGCTTTTTTCTGCATCGGGAAGCTGGACTTAAGCCAGTTTTTCCTTGATGCGAGCTGCTTTACCGGACAGGTCACGCAGGTAGTACAGCTTGGCTTTACGTACGTCACCGCGACGCTTAACGGCCATGCTGTCGATTTGCGGGCTGTAGGTCTGGAAAGTACGCTCTACGCCAACACCGTTGGAGATTTTACGAACAGTGAAAGCACTGTTCACACCACGGTTACGCTTGGCGATTACCACGCCTTCGAACGCTTGCAGACGCGAACGGTCGCCTTCCTTCACTTTCACCTGAACGACAATAGTGTCGCCCGGGGCAAAGGTAGGGATCTCTTTGGTCATCTGCTCTGCTTCGAGTGCAAGGATGATTTTGTTAGTCATGCTGTGCTCCTAAGGTAAGTCAATGGACCTACCATCGATACGTTGTTAACTATCGTCCCGCGCGAGGATGTATTCCTCGAGCAGCTTCTTCTCTTCTCCAGAAAGCGAGCGGCTTTCCAGAAGATCGGCGCGTCGTTCATAGGTCCGACCAAGGGACTGCTGTAAACGCCAACGCCGGATGTGTGCGTGATTGCCACTTAGCAATACGTCGGGAACACGCTGATCCGCATACACCTCCGGTCGGGTGTAGTGCGGGCAATCCAGCAAACCATCCGTGAAGGAATCTTCCTCCGCGGAGTCCGCATGCCCTAAAGCTCCAGGCAGCAGTCGTGTAACCGCATCTATCAGGACCATCGCCGGCAGCTCGCCGCCAGACAGGACATAGTCCCCAATCGACCACTCTTCATCGACATGCGCTTCAATAAAACGCTCGTCAATGCCTTCATAGCGACCGGCAATCAGGATTAAGGCCTCCTCATTCGCCAGTTCGCGCACGCCAGCCTGTTTCAGCTGACGGCCTTGAGGGGACAGGTAAATTACCTTCGCCTTCTCCCCGGCTGCTGCCTTGGCCTCGACCAACGCATCTTCCAGGGGCTTGATCTTCATCACCATGCCCGGGCCACCGCCAAATGGGCGATCGTCCACAGTGTGATGTCGATCTGTCGTGTAGTCTCGCGGGTTCCAACAGGTGAGCTGCAACAGCCCCTGTTTCACCGCCCGACTGGTGATGCCGTACTCGCTGATGGCGGAAAACATCTCGGGAAACAAACTGATCACTTCAATGCGCAAATTAGCCACGCTTAGAAGTCCGCATCCCATTCCACCTTCATCTCGCCCGCGGCCAGGTCGACGGCCAACACGCATTGCTCGGTATAGGGCAACAGGCGTTCGCGATCATCCAGGCTGCCAGCGCAAGGCTTGACCACCATTACATCATTGGCGCCGGTTTCCAGAAGATGATCGATTTTCCCGAGCAATTGCCCCAGTTGATCAATAACCTTCAGACCTTCCAGCTGGTACCAGTAGTACTCGCCGTCGGTCAATTCAGGGAACAGGTTGCGCGGCACGCAGATCTCATAACCGGCCAGAAGACGAGCTTCTTCACGGTCATCAAGACCCTTGAGCTTTGCGACCAGGAACTTATCGCTCCCGCGTCCACTGACCAGCTCGACCTGTTTCACACTACCTTCGCGCTTGAGCGTCCAGGTTTTGTACTGCAACAGGTTTTCAGTCGGATCAGTAAAGGAATACACCTTCACTTCGCCGCGAACGCCATGAACAGAGTAAATCTTGCCGATAACGATCAAATCATCAGCAACAGCTGGCGTCGCGTTCATATTGCTCAGGCTGCGGCCTTAGCCGAGTCCTTCAACAGTTTTGCAACGCGCTCGGATGGCTGTGCGCCAACGCTCAGCCAGTAGGCTACGCGCTCTTGGTTCACGGACAGACGAACTTCTTGACCACGAGCAACAGGGTTGAAGAAACCAACCTGTTCCTTGTGCGAACCGTCGCGCGGGTTGCGGCTGTCGGTTACGGTCAAGTGGTAAAACGGGCGCTTTTTGGAGCCGCCAAGGGCAAGACGGATTGTTAGCATGTGAACATCGTTCCTGTAGTCGGTGCTGCAAATCTAAATGCACAGCGGGCATAGGTGCCCGAAAGGCCGCATATTCTAAGGAATATCCGGACTTTTGCAAATGTCTTTTTCTGGCGCCTATCAGCGTGCCACTCAGATCTGCTATAGAGCCGTCGGTTAAAACGGCGAGTCAGCTCCCGCTAACCGCGGGTTTGCTGGAGATCCCACGTCCCTGTGGGTCGGAGCGCAAGCAAGCTTGCGCTCGAATACTTTTTACATTTTCGGCATGCCGCCGCCGGGCAACATACCGCCCATGCCGCGCATCATCTTGGCCATCCCGCCTTTGGCGGAGAATTTCTTCATCATCTTCTGCATCTGCTTGTGCTGCTTGATCAAGCGACCGATGTCCTGCACCTGGGTGCCGGAGCCCATGGCGATCCGACGTTTGCGCGAACCACTGATCAGCTCAGGGTCGCGGCGCTCGGCCGGGGTCATGGAGTTGATGATGGCTTCCATCTGCTTGAACTGCTTCTCTGCCGCGCCCTGGGCATTGCCCATTTGCGCCAGGTTCACACCGCCGATGTTCGGCAGCTTGTCCATCAGGCCGCCAAGGCCGCCCATGTTCTTCATTTGTTGCAGTTGGTCACGGAAGTCTTCGAGGTCGAAGCCCTTGCCCTTCTTCAGCTTTTTAGCAAGCTTGTCGGCTTTGTCTTTGTCCAGCGTGGCTTCGGCCTGCTCGATCAGGCTGAGCACGTCGCCCATGCCGAGGATGCGCGAGGCGATACGTTCAGGGTGGAACGGCTCGAGCGCATCGCTCTTCTCGCCCATACCGATGAATTTGATCGGCTTGCCGGTGATAGCGCGTACCGACAGCGCGGCACCGCCACGGGCGTCACCGTCGACCTTGGTCAGGATCACGCCGGTGAGCGGCAGTGCATCGCCGAAAGCCTTGGCGGTGTTGGCCGCATCCTGGCCGGTCATGGCGTCGACCACGAACAGCGTCTCGACCGGGTTGATCGCGGCATGCAACGCCTTGATCTCGCCCATCATCTCTTCGTCGATGTGCAGGCGACCGGCGGTATCGACGATGACCACGTCGATGAATTTGAGCTTGGCTTCTTTAATAGCCGCGTTGGCAATGTCGACCGGCTTCTGGCTCAGGTCGGACGGGAAGAAGGTCACACCGACTTCGCCTGCGAGCATTTCCAGCTGCTTGATCGCGGCCGGACGGTAGACGTCAGCCGATACCACCATGACCGACTTCTTCTTGCGCTCTTTAAGGAAGCGCGCCAGCTTGCCGGCGGTGGTGGTTTTACCCGCGCCCTGCAGACCGGCCATCAGCACAACGGCCGGTGGCACGGCGCTGAGGTTCAAATCTTCGTTGGCTGCGCCCATCAGGCTTTCGAGTTCGGCCTGGACGACCTTCACAAATGCCTGGCCCGGCGTCAGGCTGCGGGACACTTCGGTGCCCACTGCGCGCTCTTTGACCGAGTTGACGAAGTCCTTGACCACAGGCAAGGCCACGTCGGCTTCCAGCAACGCCATGCGCACTTCACGCAGGGTGTCTTTAATATTGTCCTCGGTCAGCTTGGCCTTGCCGGTGACATGGCGCAGCGTCTGCGAGAGACGGTCAGTCAAGTTTTCAAACATGCGCGATCCTTTCAGGCCCTATTCATCGAAATGCAGTGGTGACCGAGGTAATGGCGGCCCAGGCTGTGGTAAATCGCTATTAAAAACAGCGCTCAGCAAGCCTGCGGCGTGGGCAGGTCGCGGATTATAGCGAAGACTGCGCCGCTGCACACGCGCTGTCTGGCCCGGGAGTCTTTCGTGCAGCGCAGGTGTGTGCCAAACTCAGCGCCTTTCGGGCTTGTCTATCAGGATTTATGGTCCCCTTGTCACCCAGTTTGCTACCCAGCCTCGCCGCCGCCCTTTTGTATGCCGCTGCGACTCTCTATCAGGGCACTCGTCTGGCCCAAGGCACTAAAGCGGACAAACGTCTGCTGGTGGGCCTGGGCGTCGTCGCCCTGCTGGCTCACGCCGCGAGCCTGTTCACCCACCTAATGACGCCGGTCGGCTTGGGCCTGGACTTTTTCAGCGCCGCCAGCCTGATCGCCGCTGCCGTTATCGCGCTGACCTTGCTGGCCTGCTACCGCATCCCGGTCGAAAACCTGTTGGTGCTGCTATTCCCGCTGGGAATGCTGACCGTGCTGCTGGCGCAATTCACGCCAACAGGCACCGTGCAGGTCATCGACGAAGAGCCGGGCATCCTGGCGCACATCCTGTTGTCGATCCTGGCCTACGGCATGTTCACCATCGCGGTGTTCCAGGCCTTGCTCCTGCTGCTGCAAGATCACCAACTTAAAAACAAGCACCCGTCCGGGCTGATCAAGAACTTCCCGCCGCTGCAAACCATGGAAAGCCTGCTGTTTGGTTTCCTCTGGGCCGGCTGGACGCTGCTGTCGCTGTCACTGATCTCCGGCTGGCTGTTCGTCGAGAACCTGTTCGCCCAGCACCTGGTGCACAAAACCCTGCTGGCGTGCCTGGCCTGGGTGGTGTTCAGCGTGCTGTTGTGGGGGCGGAACCGTCTCGGCTGGCGCGGGCACAAGGCGATCCGCTGGACCCTGGCCGGTTTCTGCCTGCTGATGCTGGCCTACTTCGGCAGCAAGCTGGTTCGCGAATACATCCTGCATATCTGACGGGCAGCAATAATGGACAACTTGCCCCTTGGGCCGATGCTCGCGGTAATCGCCCTGCTGATCTTATGGGCGGCGCTGTTTACCGCCATCGAAGCCGCACAGCAACACCTGCTGGCCATACGCCCTGGCACACGCCAAGGCGACAAGGCCGCCGCCCGCCTGAACTTCCCACGTAACAGCCTGATCCTGTGCAACAGCCTGTGCCGGGCGGCCGTGGTGATCCTGTGCACGTTGCTGGCGATTTATGCCTGGGCGCAAAACGGCCCGTGGCTCGGCTGGCTGATCTCCTGCGCCATCCTGCTGATACTTGCCGACTATCTGCCCCGTGCGCTGGCCGTTCGTCACCCCCAAGCCGTGCTGGGTTTCGGTAATACGCTGCTGGGCGTCCCGCTGAAAATCCTTTATCCACTGGCCTGGCTGCTCAACGGCATCAGCCTGTTGCTGTTACGCCCCTTCGCGCGCAAATCCGGCGTGGTGAAAAAGAGCGACGAGCCGCTGCCCGAGCATGACGACGAACCGGAGCCCGAGGCCAACGACAATCGCACGCCCGGCCTGCCAGGCATCCACGCCCTGGACAACATCACGGTCAACGACATCCTGGTGCCGCGCAGTGAAGTGGATGGCATCAACCTGGATGACTCGGTCGAAGCCATCATCGAGCAACTGCGCACGTCCCAGCGCACGCGCCTGCCGGTGTTTCACAGCGACATCAACCAGGTGCAAGCGGTGCTCAACACTCGCCAGATCCAGCACTTGCTGCCCGACGCCAGCCTGACCAAAGAAGCCTTGCTGGCCGCCTGCCACGAACCCTACTTCGTGCCGGAAAGCACGCCACTGCAATTGCAGCTGCTGAACTTCCATAAACAGCAACGGCGCCTGGGCATGGTGGTGGACGAATACGGCGAAGTGCTGGGCATCGTCACCCTGGAAGATATCCTCGAAGAAATCGTCGGCGAATTCGAAAGCGACCAGGCGGTGGATAACCCGCACATCGAAGCCCAAGCCGATGGCCGCTACATCATCGACGGCGCCGCCTCGATCCGCGAACTGAACAAAAGCCTGGGCTGGCACTTGCCCAGTGACGGCCCCAAGACCCTCAATGGCCTGGTTACCGAGGCGCTCGAGACTATTCCCGACTGCGCGGTGTGCCTGAAAATCGGCCGCTACCGCCTGGAAATCCTCGAGACCGAGGACAACCGCGTGAGCAAGGTGCTGATCTGGCATACCAGCCGCGTGCCGGTAGCTGCATAACTTCCCCTGACACCACTCGATCCAATGTGGGAGCTGGCTTGCCTGCGATGCAGGCACCTCGGTCATTCAGTTGAACCGAGGTGATGCCATCGCAGGCAAGCCAGCTCCCACACAAGCCAATCCCCACACAAGCCAGCTCCCACATTTAGATTATTTGCCTGCCAACGCCCCCTTGTTGGATCTACAAACCCCTTCCTATAATCGGCTCGGCTTACCCAAGCCCCGCCCGACCGCGTGCTACCCGCACTCAGCGCGTCCAGGCACCGCCTTTTCCGTGTCTGACCGGTGTTTGCTCCCATCCCGAGCCGCTCCGCCTACAACCCTGATCCATGGGTGTTCGACCAATAATAATCCGCGTCCAAACGCGCAATGACCGTCAGGGATACTGCCATGAGCACCACCTACAACGAGGCCGCACCCGCCGCCCCGCTCAACTCGACCGCACGGGTTGCCACTGCCAGCATCGTCGGCACTGCCATCGAGTTCTACGATTTCTATATCTACGCCACCGCTGCGGCACTGGTGATTGGCCCGGTGTTCTTCCCACAGACCTCCGGCACCGCGCAGATGCTGGCGTCGTTCCTGACCTTCGGTATCGCCTTTATTGCCCGCCCGCTGGGCTCGGCGCTGTTCGGCCACTTCGGCGACCGTATCGGGCGCAAATCTACCCTCGTCGCCTCGCTGCTGCTGATGGGCGTGTGTACCACCCTGATCGGCTTGCTGCCGGGGTATGACAGCATCGGTGCCTGGGCGCCGATCCTGCTGTGTGTGCTGCGCTTCGGCCAGGGCCTGGGCCTTGGCGGCGAATGGGGCGGCGCGGCGCTGCTGGCCACCGAGAACGCCCCCAAGGGCAAGCGCGCCTGGTTCGGCATGTTCCCGCAACTGGGTCCGTCAATTGGTTTTCTGGCAGCCAATGGCCTGTTCCTGATCCTGGCCATGAGCCTCAACGACGAGCAGTTCCGCAGCTGGGGCTGGCGCATCCCGTTCATCCTCAGCGCAGCGCTGGTGATGGTCGGCCTGTATGCGCGGCTCAAGCTGCACGAAACCCCGGTATTCGCCAACGCCGTGGCCAAAGAGGCGCCGGTGAAAGTGCCATTGGTAGAACTGTTCAGCCAGCATTGGCTGCCGGTGCTGCTGGGCGCCGCGTCGATGGTGGTGTGCTATGCGCTGTTTTACATCACCACCGCATTTTCTTTGAGCTACGGGGTTTCGACCTTGGGCTACAGCCGTGAGATGTTCCTCGGTTTACTGTGCTTTGCGGTGCTGTTCATGGGGCTGGCCACGCCGCTGGCAGCCATGGCCAGCGACCGCTACGGGCGCAAGCCGGTGCTGATCGTCGGCGCGGTGCTGGCGATTTTGTCGGGTTTCACCATGGAGCCGCTGCTGACCCACGGTTCAACCTGGGCGGTGGCGTTGTTCCTGGCGCTGGAACTGTTCCTGATGGGCATCACGTTTGCCCCGATGGGCGCAATGCTGCCGGAGCTGTTTCCGACCCGCGTGCGTTATACCGGCGCTTCGGCGGCGTATAACCTCGGCGGGATTGTCGGCGCGTCGGCCGCACCGTTTTTCGCAACCAAGCTGGTGGCGATGGGTGGGCTGAGTTATGTCGGCGGGTATGTGTCGGCGGCAGCGTTGCTCAGCTTGATTGCTGTGCTGTGCCTGAAAGAGACGCGGGATAATGATTTGAACAAGGTCGCCTGAAGCCGATCGTTCCCACGCTCCGCGTGGGAATGCCTCTTGTGACGCTCCGCGTCACGCTTTGGGACGCAGAGCGTCCCGGGCTGCATTCCCACGCAGAACGTGGGAACGATCGGGTTGGGTTTACAGCTCTACAACAACAGCCTTCGAAGCACGGGTCGCTTTAGCTC
Organism: Pseudomonas sp. IPO3747; assembly: GCF_013385245.1. Lineage (NCBI taxonomy): Bacteria > Pseudomonadati > Pseudomonadota > Gammaproteobacteria > Pseudomonadales > Pseudomonadaceae > Pseudomonas > Pseudomonas sp. IPO3747. The sequence continues at coordinate 37,687 of NZ_JACAQL010000019.1, read as the reverse complement.
GGGCAGCCTCAATCGACTCATCCCGCGCCAACGCCACGCCCATGCGGCGCTGGCCATTCACTTCCGGCTTGCCAAACAGACGCAACGCCGTGTCCGGTTCGCTCAAGGCAGCACCGAGGTTGGCGAACGCTGTCTGAGTCGACTGCCCTTCCACCAGGATCACCGCCGAAGCCGAAGGCCCGAACTGGCGGATCAACGGAATCGGCAAGCCCAGGATGGCGCGCGCGTGCAGCGCAAACTGCGACAGGTCCTGGGAAATCAGGGTCACCAGACCGGTGTCATGCGGGCGTGGCGACACTTCGCTGAACCACACCTGATCGCCCTTGATGAACAACTCCACGCCAAACAGACCGCGGCCACCCAGCGCCTCGGTCACGGCTTTGGCTACACGCTCGGATTCAGCCAGGGCAATCGGGCTCATGGCTTGCGGCTGCCAGGATTCCTGATAATCGCCCTTCTCCTGACGGTGCCCCACTGGCGCACAGAAGGTGGTGCCACCGATGTGACGCACGGTCAGCAGGGTGATTTCGTAGTCGAAGTCGATAAAACCTTCGATGATCACGCGGCCTTTGCCGGCACGCCCGCCTTCCTGGGCGTAATCCCAGGCTTTTTGTACATCATCGGCGCCGCGCAGCAGGCTCTGGCCCTTGCCCGACGAACTCATCACCGGTTTGACCACACACGGGAAGCCCAGGTCTTGCACGGCCTTGCTGTAGTCTTCGAAGGTGTCGGCGAAGTGGTACGGCGAAGTCGGCAGGTCCAGCTCTTCAGCGGCCAGACGACGGATGCCTTCACGGTTCATAGTCAGCGACGTGGCACGCGCGGTCGGGATCACGGTAAAGCCTTCGGCTTCCAGTTCCACCAGCGTTGCAGTGGCGATGGCTTCGATTTCCGGCACGATGAAGTGCGGCTTTTCGGCCTCGATCACGGCGCGCAGGGCGGCGCCGTCGAGCATGTTGATCACGTGGCTGCGGTGCGCCACTTGCATGGCCGGCGCGTTGGCGTAGCGATCCACGGCAATCACTTCAACGCCCAGGCGTTGCAGTTCGATTACCACTTCCTTGCCCAGCTCACCGCAGCCACACAGCAAAACGCGGGTCGCGGTTGGCGACAATGGAGTTCCGATTCGGGTCATCTCAGGTCCTCAGGGGAGCGGATCATGGGGAGAAAGGCCGGCATTTTACATGAACTGTAAAAATTGGCCTCAGTTGGCGACAGCCCGTTTGCGCATACGCCAGGCCATGATCAGCCACACCACCGTGACCCCGGCAAATTTGGACACCAGCGCGGTGCCGGCCACTGCCGGTGTGAGCGCGCCGATCAAGCCGAAGAAGATAAAGGTATCGAGGGGAATGCTCAGCGCCGAACTTATCCACAGGCGGTCGTGCAGCGGGCGCTTGGTGATGCTGAACACCAGCCAGTCGATGCACTCGGACACCGCAAACGCCGTGGCGCTGGCCAGCGCGATGGACGGGTCAGAGGTGATATACGACAGCACCAGCGCTGCCAGCATGGCGATGATTGCGCCATGGCCGAAGCGGGTTTGCACCATGTCACGCAGGATAAACACCAGGCCACCCCAGGCGGACCAGATGACATCCAGGTGCGGGGCGGTGGAGAAAGCGAAGTTGATCAGCACGACGCTGCTGATGTAGGCGATCAGGAAGAGCATGGGGGAGGACCTGTGGGTAATGCCGCACAGGTTAATGCACAAACAATCACTGTGGCGAGGGAGCTTGCTCCCGCTGGGGCGCGAAGCGGCCCTAAAACAGGTGATTGCGGTATAACTGACGAAATGCAGTCGCCTGATGTGGGGCTGCTTCGCAGCCCAGCGGGAGCAAGCTCCCTCGCCACAAAAAGAAGCATTCCAACAGGTCAGGCCCCAGATTTACCCGGCATCATCCACACCAACCCACTCGCCTTCGCCCGCTCATGGCACAACCCCAGCACCACCCGGCGCTCGGCATTGTCCATGCGGCTCCAGCGCGTAATTTCATCCACCGTACGCTGGCAGCCGGTACAAATATCGTCATCGTCCAGCGCGCAAATGCTCACGCACGGCGAGGCAACAGGGCGTTCTACAGGGTTCATTGTTCCTGCTCAACCAGGTCACGCGCATACCGCTGCGCGTTATGCACATAGTGCGCGGCGCTGGCTTCGAGCATGCGCTTTTGCGCCTCGGTCAGCTCACGTACCACCTTGCCCGGCGACCCCATCACCAGCGAGCCATCGGGGATTTCCTTGCCTTCGCCAATCAGCGAGTTGGCGCCGATGATGCAATGTTTGCCGATCCTGGCACCGTTGAGGATCACCGCGTTGATGCCGATCAGGCTGTAGTCGTCGACGGTGCAGCCGTGCAGCATGGCGTTATGGCCGATGGTCACGCCGGTGCCCAGGGTCAGCGGGTAGCCCATGTCGGTGTGCATCACGCTGCCGTCCTGCACATTGCTGTTCTTGCCGATCAGGATCAGCTCGTTATCGCCACGCAACACCGCGTTGAACCAGACGTTGGCGCCCTCTTCCAGCTTGACCTTGCCGACCAGCGTGGCATTCGGCGCCACCCAGCTGTGCGGGTGCGTCTCGACGCGGGCGTCGCCCAGGCGGTATTTCATGGTGTGTCCTCACGGCTGGCCATTCAAGCGATGGCTTAGATATTGATAAAGCTTTTAGGCGGCTGGTGCAGGCTGATCTGGGCGTCGTCATAGAGCAGGTTGATCAGCTCGACGATCATGATTGCCGTCAACCCCCAGATCTTGTATTCGCCAAATCGGTAGCTGGGCACATACCAACTGCGGCCCTGGTAATCGATGCGGTGGGTGTGTTCGCGCGGGTCCTGGCGGAAAAACTCCAGCGGCACGCTGAACACGGCGGCGATCTCGGCATCGTTGGCCAGGTATTCGACGTAATCGGGGATCACACCGACGTAAGGCGTTACACGAATGCCATGCAGGGAAATCAACGGGCTTAACGGGCCGACCACTTCCACCAGACCGGGCGGCAGACCGATTTCCTCTTCGGCTTCGCGCAGTGCGGTAAAAATCAGGTCCGGGTCTTCGGGGTCGCGCCGCCCGCCAGGAAACGCCACTTCGCCACCGTGGGTCGACAGACCGCTGGCGCGCAGGGTCAGGATCAGCTCGGGTTCGTCGCTGCGGGTGATCGGCACCAACACGGCGGCCTCGGGGAAACGCCCGTCAGTTTCCAAGGTGTGGGGGGTGTGATTGGTTACCCGGCGAAGTAGCTCGTCCAGCATGAGTCATCTCGGTCTGTTGGCTACCTTGTATCATGCACCAAAGCAGGCAGGCGCCCAACCCCAAAACCACCGGCGTGTCGCTAAACGACAACTTGCAGCGCCCTGCCCGCCACGCCAAGATAGACGCACTTTCCAGGAACCCCAGCATGAATTTCTGCAGCCAGTGCGGTAAACCGGTTACCCAACGCATTCCCGAAGGCGACGGCCGCCTGCGCTACGTGTGTGATCACTGCTCGACCATTCATTACCAGAACCCCAATATCGTCGCCGGCACCGTGCCGGTGTGGGGCGACAAAGTGCTGCTGTGCCGTCGCGCCATCGAACCGCGCCTGGGTTACTGGACCCTGCCCGCAGGCTTTATGGAAAACGGCGAAACCGTCGAACAGGCCGCCGCCCGCGAAACCCTGGAAGAAGCCTGCGCCCGCGTGCGCAACCTGAGCATCTATACCCTGATCGATGTACCGCACATCAGCCAGGTGCATATCTTCTACCGCGCCGAACTGGTCGACCTGGACTTCGCCGCAGGCCCCGAGAGCCTTGAAGTGAAGCTGTTTGATGAGGCCGACATCCCTTGGTCCGAGCTGGCTTTCCGCACGGTCGGGCGTACCTTAGAATGCTTCTTCGCTGACCGCAGGCAACAGCTGTTCCCGGTGCGCAGCGAGTCGGTGCCGCCGATGACGCGGCCGGCCAAATAACTCCAGGCAGCACCTTTTACAAGGGAAACCGTTTTAATGCGTTGGTTGCTCGCTCTGATCTGCCTGTCGTTCGCTAGCCTGTCTTCGGCCTCCACGGTGGAAACCCTCGGCGGCAAACCGGTCGAGAAAATCCTGGTGCTCAAGTCCGCCCATCAGTTGCAATTGATCAACGACGGCAAACCGCTCAAGACCTACCGCATCTCGCTCGGTAAAAACCCCAAGGGCACCAAACTGATGGAAGGCGACCGCCGCACGCCAGAGGGCTTCTACTGGATCGACTGGCGCAAGACCAGCGACCGCTTCAACCTGGCCATGCACATCTCCTACCCCAATATCAGTGACTCGGCCCGCGCGCGCCGCGAAGGCGTGAAACCGGGCAGCATGATCATGATCCACGGCACGCCCGACACCGAGGAATACCCGGAACAGTGGTTTCACACCCTGGACTGGACCGACGGTTGCATCGGCATGCGCAACGTGGACATGCGCGAAGTCTGGAACCTGGTCAAAGACGGCACCCTGATCGAGATTCGTCCGTAATCGCCTACCGTTTGTAAAATAACTCAAAAATAATTAAAAAAAATCCCTGCCCATGGCAGCGCCTGCCGGTGAATACCAGTTCACTGCGCGGGCTGCGCAATTCTGCGCGCACTCAAGACCTCTCTAATACCACTTGATATCAGGCACCCTTAATGTGCGCTGAAACAGGCTACCGCACTGTTTTCGCTGCATTGACATGGTATTTAAGTGGTATTAATTTCCGGCCAATACCGGGCGACAACATTCCAATAACGCATCGGAAACCTGACAGATGAATCCCATACTGGCGCTGCGCCCCGACGACAAACAGTCCACGCCGCTGTACCTGCAATTGGCCCGCAAGCTCGAAGCGGCGATCCATGCCGGCGAGTGGAAATCCGAACAGGCGTTGCCGTCGGAACGGGTCCTGAGTGAGCAACTGAGCATTTCCCGCGTCACCGCGCGCAAAGCCCTGGAAGTGCTGTTTGCCCAAGGCTTGATTCGCCGTAGCCAAGGCTCGGGGACCTTTATCACCCCGCGTCTGGAGCAGCCGCTGTCGCGCCTGTCGGGGTTCAGCGAGATGTTGCGCCTCAAGGGCTTTGTGCCAACGTCCCAGTGGCTTGAGCGCGACATCACCCCGCCGACCCACGAAGAACTGATCCGCCTGGGCCTGTCGCCGACCGACAAAGTGGCGCGGCTCAAACGCCTGCGTAAGGCTGACGACACCGTAATGGCAATTGAAATGACCGCCATGCCCGCCTCCGTGCTGCCAAACCCGCAAGCCATCGGCAATTCGCTGTACGAATACCTGGAAAGCATCGGCAAACCGGTGGTGCGCGCACTGCAACATATCCAGGCGATCAATGCCTCCGATGAGTTCGCCAAGCTGGTCGGCATCGCCCCCGGCACCGCCATGCTGCTGATGACCCGAGTCGGCTACACCGCCGACAACACGCCGATTGAAATCACCGACACCTACTGCCGCAACGACTACTACGACTTCGTCGCAGAGCTGCGCCGCAATGACTACTCCGCTGAACTGCGGGTTTAGAGAACTGCCCATGTCCGAAGACAACATCCTCACGCCCGGCGGCTGGATTCGCGGCCGCCTGGTGCACGAACACGGCAAGGTGGTCGCCATCGACGGCACGCCGTGCGACCCGAACGACAATGACCTGCCCTACGTGCTGCCAGGCTTTATTGACCTGCACGTTCACGGCGGTGGCGGCAAAGACATCATGGAAGGCACCGACGCCTTCGAGACCATCACCCGCACCCACGTGCGCTTTGGTACGACCTCGCTGCTGGCTACCACCATGACCGCACCGGTGGATGAAATTTCCCGCGTGCTCGGCGAACTCGGCACGTTCTGCGAGCAGCGCCCTACAGGCAGCGCACGGGTGCTCGGCGTACACCTGGAAGGCCCCTACATCAATCCGGGAAAACTCGGCGCGCAGCCCAACTTTGCCCACACCGCATTGATGGCCGAAGTCGAAGCCTACCTGCGCCTGGCGCCGATCCGGGTGATCACCATTGCCCCGGAAATTGCCGGCCACGATGCCTTGATCCGCGCCCTCAGCGAACGCGGCGTGCGCATGCAAATCGGCCACACCCTGGGCAGCTACGAAGAAGGCGTCGCTGCCCTCGCCGCCGGCGCCACCAGCTTCACGCATTTGTATAACGCCATGAGCCCGCTGCATCACCGCGAACCCGGCATCGTCGGCGCCGCGTTGGCCCACGCCAAGTACGCCGAATTGATCCCGGATTTGCTGCATGTACACCCCGGCGCCATGCGCGTGGCGCTGCGCTCGATCCCGTGCCTGTACTGCGTCACCGACTCCACCGCCGCCGCCGGCATGCCCGACGGCGAATACAAGCTGGGCAGCCACACCGTCACCAAATGCCTGGGCGGCGTGCGCCTGGCCGACGGCACTCTGGCCGGCAGCACCCTGACCATGGACCAGGCGCTGCGCAACCTGGTGAAAATCGGCCTGCCCATCAGCGAAGCCTCACAACGCCTGTCGCAGTTTCCTGCGGACTATTTGGGCCTGGAAGAACGCGGGCGCCTGCAACCCGGCAGCTTTGCCGACTGCGTGCGCTTGGACCGCTCCCTGACACTCACCGACGTTATGGTCGAAGGAGAAACCATTGACTTCAAAAATGCTTGAAGAGGCCCTGGCCTCCTGTGACGCCGTGGAGGCCCAACTGCAGCGCCTCAACCCGATGCTGGAGGAAGTGGCCGGGCGCCTGCGCCGCCAGCCGCCGCAAGTGGCGATGACCATCGCCCGTGGCAGTTCAGACCATGCCGCCAGCTACTTCGCCTATCTGGCCATGCAGCATGTGGGTATTCCGGTGGCGTCGTTGCCAATGTCGGTGGTGACCTTGCTGCAAGCGCCGTTAAAGGTCAGCGGCCAAGTGGCGTTCGGTTTCTCCCAGTCGGGGCAAAGCCCGGATTTGGTCAACAGCCTGCGCCTGCTGCGCAAACGCGGGGTCTTGAGCATTTCGATGGTCAACGCCGAAGACTCACCACTGGAAGCCGCGTGTGAATTCCATGTGCCACTGTGTGCCGGGCCGGAGCAGAGTGTCGCCGCGACCAAAAGCTTTATCGCCACTTTAAGCGCCAGCGCGCAGTTGATCGGCCACTGGAACCAGGACCTGTTGCTGCTGCAAGCCTGCCAGGCCTTGCCCGACGGCTTGCGCGAAGCCGCCACCCAGGACTGGACGCCAGCCATCGAAGCCCTGCGCAGCAGCCAACGCCTGATTGTAATTGGCCGTGGCGCCGGTTTTGCCATCGCCCAGGAAGCCGCGCTCAAGCTCAAGGAAACCTCGGCGATCCAGGCCGAAGCCTTCAGCAGCGCCGAAGTGCGCCACGGGCCGATGGCCTTGATCGATGAAAACTACCCACTGCTGGTGTTCGCCCCACGCGGCGCCGAGCAAGCCGGGCTGTTGAGCCTGGCCGCCGATATGCGTCAACGCGGCGCCCGCGTCTTGCTGGCCGCGCCGGACGATATCAGCGAGCGCGACCTGACCCTGAGCCGCGCCGAACACCCGAGCCTGGACCCGATCCTGGCGATCCAAAGCTTCTACGTGATGGCCGCAGGCCTGGCGGAGGCCCGCGGCATGGACCCGGACCAGCCGCGCCACCTGAGCAAAGTTACCCGCACTCACTGAGTCGCGTTTTCCTGATGAGTACCGTGCCCATGTCCTACAACAATAATGAATTGACCCTAAGCGCCCCACTCAGTGGCCCGGTGCTGAGCCTGGGCAACGTTCCCGATGAAGTGTTCGCCAGTGGCGCCATGGGCGACGGTATTGCCATCGACCCGTTGAACGACTGCCTGCACGCGCCCTGTGACGGCGTGATCATCCACGTTGCGCGCACCGGGCATGCACTGACGATTCGTGCCGACAACGGCGCCGAAGTGTTGATGCATGTGGGCATCGACACCGTGGAATTGAACGGCGAAGGCTTTGCCCTGCTGGTCAAGGATGGCGCACGGGTGAGCCAGGGCCAGGCGCTGGTGCAGTTTGATCTGGACCGCATTGCGCGCCAGTGCAAAAGCCTGGTCAGCCTGATTATCCTGACCAATGGCGAGGGTTTTGAGCTACGGCCGGTTGCAGGAAAAACCGTCAAGGTGGGTGAGCCGTTGCTGCACATTGCCGCGCGTTCGGTAGCGCCGTTGCAGGCGGCTGTGGATAACTCTGTCACCGAAGTGCGCGCCAGCGTGCGCATTACCCACCGTGGCGGTTTGCATGCACGCCCCGCCGCGCTGGTGCGTAAGACCGCGCAAGGTTTCAGCAGCCATGCAGAGTTGCACTTTGCCGGTAAGTCGGCGCCGTGCGACAGCCTGATTGGCTTGATGGGGTTGGGCATTGGTGAAGGTGATGAAGTGCGCATCACCTGTCGCGGCAAGGATTGTGAGGCGGCGTTGCAGGCGTTGGTGGCCGCACTGTCGGTTGCCGTGAATGAAGAACACCACGCGCCGGTGACCGTGGCACCGCGTCGGGCGAACACCGAAGCCGGTGTGTTGCAAGGCGTGTGCGCCGCGCCCGGCCTGGTCTGCGGGCCGCTGTTTCGCCTCACCGGTATCGAACTGCCGCAAGACACGGGCAACCCTATCGCCGACGAACAACTGCAACGCCTGGACACCGCGCTGGAGCAAGTGCGCGGAGAAATCCGCAGCACCCTGACACACGCACGCCAACGCAAGAACGTCGAAGAAGAAGACATCTTCGCCGCCCACCTTGCGCTGTTGGAAGACCCCACGCTGCTGGATGCCGCCACCCGTGCCATCGAGCAAGGCAGCGCCGCTACCCACGCCTGGCGCGACGCGATCCAGGCGCAATGCGCGGTGTTGCTGGCCCTGGGCAAACCGCTATTTGCCGAGCGCGCCAACGACCTGCGCGACCTGCAACAACGGGTGCTGCGCGCGCTGTTGGGCGAAACCTGGCACTTCGAATTGCCGGCCGGTTCGATTGTCAGCGCCCATGAACTGACCCCCTCCGACCTGCTGCAACTGAGCGCACAAAACGCCGTGGGTATTTGCATGGCCGAAGGCGGCGCTACGTCTCACGTCGCGATTTTGGCCCGAGGCAAAGGCTTGCCGTGCGTGGTCGCGCTGGGCGCCGAAGTGCTCGACGTGCCCCAAGGCCAACGCGTGGTGCTGGACGCGGCCAACGGTCGCCTGGAACTGGCACCCAGCGAGGCGCGCCACGCCGAAGTGCACCAGATTCGCGATGCGCAGAAACTGCGCCGTCAGCAACAACAGGCCCAAGCCCAACAAGCGGCGCAAACCCGCGATGGCGTGAGCATTGAAGTGGCGGCGAATGTTGCCTCCAGTGCCGAGGCTAAAGTGGCGTTTGAGAACGGCGCCGATGGTGTGGGTTTGCTGCGCACCGAATTCCTGTTTGTCGACCGCCGCACCGCGCCGGATGAGCAAGAGCAACGCCAGGCCTACCAGGCCGTGCTGGATGCCATGGGTGACAAGTCGGTGATCATTCGCACCATCGACGTGGGCGGCGACAAACAGCTCGATTACCTGCCGTTGCCGGTTGAGGCCAACCCGGTGCTGGGCTTGCGCGGCATTCGCCTGGCGCAAGTACGCCCGGACGTGCTCGACCAACAACTGCGCGCCCTGCTGCAAGTGTCTCCGCTGGCGCGTTGCCGCATCCTGCTGCCGATGGTCAGCGAGGTGGATGAACTGCTGCAGATCCGCCAGCGCCTGGATGAACTCTGCGCGGAGCTGGAGCTGACCCAGCGTCCGGAACTGGGCGTGATGATCGAAGTGCCCGCCGCCGCGCTGATGGCTGAGCAACTCGCCAAACACGCGGACTTTTTATCCATCGGCACCAATGACCTGTCCCAGTACACCCTGGCCATGGACCGCGACCACGCGGGCCTCGCCGCACGGGTGGATGCCTTGCACCCGGCGCTGCTGCGCTTGATCGCGCAAACCTGCGCCGGTGCCGCCAAGCATGGGCGTTGGGTGGGTGTGTGCGGTGCCCTGGCGTCCGACCCGCTGGCCACGCCGGTGCTGGTTGGCCTGGGTGTGAGTGAACTGTCGGTAAGCCCGCCGCAAATCGGAGAAATCAAGGACCGCGTTCGCCACCTGGACGCGGCGCAATGCCGGCAATTGAGCCAAGGCCTGCTCGACCTGAGCAGCGCCAAGGCCGTTCGCCAAGCCTGTCAACACCACTGGCCGCTGAGCTGAAAACAACAAGAATAGGGAGACACGCCATGTACCAACATTTCATCGAAGGCCTGCAACGCCTCGGCCGCGCACTGATGCTGCCGATCGCGATTCTGCCGATCGCCGGCCTCTTGCTGCGTCTGGGCGACACCGACCTTTTGAACATCGCGGTGATGCACGATGCCGGGCAAGCAATCTTCGCCAACCTGGCGCTGATCTTCGCCATCGGTATTGCCGTCGGTTTTGCCCGCGACAATAACGGCACGGCGGGTTTGGCCGGGGCGATTGGTTACCTGGTGATGATTTCCACGCTCAAGGTGATGGACACCACCATCAACATGGGCATGCTCGCCGGTATCGCCAGCGGCTTGATGGCCGGTGGGCTGTATAACCGCTTCAAGGACATCAAGCTGCCGGAGTACCTGGCCTTCTTTGGTGGGCGACGGTTTGTGCCGATTGTCACCGGGTTTTCGGCGGTCGCTCTGGGCGTGATCTTCGGCCTGATCTGGCCGCCAATCCAGCACGGCATCAACAGTTTCGGCGTGCTGCTGATGGAAAGCGGCAGCTTTGGCGCATTCGTGTTTGGCGTGTTCAACCGCCTGCTGATCGTCACCGGCTTGCACCATATTCTCAACAACATGGCGTGGTTTGTGTTTGGCAGCTTTACCGACCCAACCACCGGCGCCATCGTCACCGGCGACCTGACCCGGTATTTTGCCGGCGACCCGAAAGGCGGCCAGTTCATGACCGGCATGTTCCCGGTGATGCTGTTCGGCCTGCCCGCCGCGTGTTTGGCGATGTACCGCAATGCACTGCCGGAACGCCGCAAGGTCATGGGCGGGATTTTCCTGTCGATGGCGCTGACCTCGTTTTTGACCGGCGTGACTGAGCCGATCGAATTCGCGTTTATGTTCCTCGCACCATTTTTGTACCTGATCCACGCGGTGCTCACCGGCCTGTCGATGGCCGTGACCAATATGCTGAATATCCACCTGGGCTTTACCTTCTCCGGTGGCTTTATCGACATGGTGCTCGGTTGGGGCAAATCCACCAACGGCTGGCTGGTATTCCCGGTCGGGTTGGCTTACGCGGTGATCTACTACAGCGTGTTCAACTATTGCATTCGTCGGTTCAACCTGAAGACACCGGGGCGTGAAGACATCCAGGTGGTGCAGGCTGAGGTGATGACCGATAACCAGCGGGCCAGTGCCTACATCCGTGCACTCGGCGGTGCAGAGAATTTGCTGAGTGTCGGCGCGTGCACGACTCGTCTGCGCCTGGACATGGTGGATCGTAACAAGGCGGTGGATGCGCAGTTGAAAGCACTGGGCGCGATGGCCGTGGTTCGGCCGGGTAACGGCGGGAGCTTGCAGGTGGTCGTAGGGCCGATGGCCGACAGCATTGCGGATGAGATCCGCCTGGCGATGCCGTCGTTTGTTGCCAGTGCGCCGGTGGCCGCCCAGCCTGTGGATAAACCGGTCGCGGTGAATGTGCAAGAGGCCGAGAAGTGGCTGAATGCTTTAGGCGGCCGCACGAATGTGCGCCAGCTGGAAGCGGTGGCGATGACCCGATTGCGGGTGGAACTGGGGGATGATTCGGTGCTGTCTGAAGCGGACCTGACTGCGCTGGGTTGCCAGGGTGTGAGCCAGCTGGACAGCGGGGTTTGGCATTTGTTGATTGGTGACAAGGCCACTGGATTGGGCGAGGCACTGGAGCGGCTGGTTACCCGACCAATCAACGCCTGACCACCACTGTGACCGATCAACCTCTGTGGCGAGGGAGCTTGCTCCCGCTGGGCTGCGCAGCAGCCCCTTGCCCAGCCTACACATTCTTTCAGAAAGAACTCTGTGGCAGGTTTTGGGGGCGCTTCGCACCCCAGCGGGAGCAAGCTCCCTCGCCACAGAGTGGGTGTCTTCAGTTGCTGATGGGGATTTCTTGTAGATCCAACACCCTATCCACCATCAACTGAATACCTTCAAGCATCCGATGAATCCCCAGCACCGCATCACGCTGTGGGCCGTCGATATCAAAAGCCAGATTGCCTGCAAGTGCTTGTACTGATGCCAGGTCTTGGGAGGCATTGGCGAGCAGGGTTTCGCTGTTCAGGTTAGGAAGTACGGTGAAGATTTGATCGGTGGGCTGAGAATCAGATGGGGGATTTGGACTGTCTTTGATCATGGTGTGTTTCCTAGTGAGAATTTAGGAACTACCAGCATCACTTGCAGATGATGGGTGGCAGCTGTGCGCGGGCCTGCAAGACCGAGTCCCACCAGCACCTCGGTAGACCCGAAGGTCTCCCGCACACAGCCGCCATAAATGACGACCATGAAAAAGCGCCGCAATTATAAAGGCGCTTAGGAGTAACTGGTGAGGTTTCGGCGGGCTTGCAGTCCCGATCGCTGAATTGGCAGCGACTGGCAAAGGTTAATAAGGCGAGTTCCTAGGGACAACCTGAAAAGCCTGTGGGAAAGATCTGGGGCGCCTGTCCCGGCGCCATCGCAGGCAAGCCAGCTCCCACATTTTGAACGTATTCACAGATCAAACTGTGGGAGCTGGCTTGCCTGCGATTGGCCCTTACAACCAACAAAAAACCCGCTGACCAAACTGGCCCAGCGGGTTTCTCGTTTCTGCAACCTGCGAATCAAAAATCCGCCAACTGCCACACCTCATACGCCGGTGTCTCATAGGGATGGCTGAGTTTCAACGCGGCTACAACCGCCACGATCAACTCATCCGCCACCACCAGCTCAACCTTCCATTCTTCAACCACTTCAACCTGGCCCACCTGCCCAAGAAACGGCTGGCTGCCGTCCAACGCGCGGAATTGGCCCTGGCCCAGCACTTGCCAGGCACAGCTGTCGTAGTTGCCGATGCGCCCGCCGCCGGCGGCGAAGACGGCGATTTTCACCGTCTCCACATGGCTGGCGGGCACAAAGAAGGCAAGCTTGTACACCGCCTTAGTTCACCCACACGCGAGCGTTGCGGAACATGCGCATCCACGCGCCGTCTTCGTTCCACTCTTCAGGGCGCCACGAGTTTTGCACGGCGCGGAACACACGCTCCGGGTGCGGCATCATGATGGTCACGCGACCGTCGCGGCTGGTAAGGCCGGTGATCCCGCGCGGCGAGCCGTTCGGGTTGGCCGGGTAGCTCTCTGTGACCTTGCCGTGGTTGTCGACGAAACGCATCGCCACACAACCGGACAGGTCGGCTTCGAGCAGGGCTTCTTCGCTGGAGAATTCAGCGTGGCCTTCACCGTGGGCGATGGCGATTGGCATGCGCGAACCGGCCATGCCTTGCAGGAAGATCGAGTTGGATTCCTGCACCTGCACCATGGCGACACGGGCTTCGAACTGCTCGGAACGGTTACGCACAAAGTGCGGCCAGAACTCGCTGCCCGGGATCAACTCGTGCAGGTTGGACATCATCTGGCAACCGTTGCACACACCCAGGGTGAAGCTGTCGTTGCGCTCGAAGAAGCCCTGGAACGCATCGCGGGCACGGCTGTTGAACAGGGCCGATTTGGCCCAGCCTTCACCGGCACCCAACACGTCACCGTAGGAGAAACCACCGCAAGCGACCAGGCCTTTGAACTCGTTGAGGTCAACGCGACCGGCGAGGATGTCGCTCATGTGCACGTCGATCGCATTAAAGCCGGCGCGGTCGAACGCGGCCGCCATTTCCACCTGGCCGTTGACGCCCTGCTCTCGCAGTACGGCAACTTGCGGGCGAATGCCTTTCTTGATGTAAGGCGCGGCGATGTCCTGGTTGACGTCGAAGCTGAGCTTGGTGCTCAGGCCCGGGTTGTCTTCTTCCAGGATCACGTCGAATTCCTGCTCGGCGCAGTCGGCGTTATCACGCAGGCGTTGGATCTGGTAGCTGGTCTCGGCCCACTGGCGTTGCAGCAAGCGGCGCTGGCCGGCAAACACGGTATCGCCATTGAAGGAGATATTGATTTCACCGTTATTGATCGGTTGACCGATCACCGCCACACAGTCGTCCAGGCCAGCGGCGCTGAATTGTGCGAGTACGTCCGGAGTGGCGTCCTGGCGAACCTGGATCACGGCGCCCAACTCTTCATTGAACAGGATGCCGTTGATTTCGGCAGCATCCTCGGCAACGCTGTCGAGCACAATGTTCAGGCCGCAGTGACCGGCAAATGCCATTTCGACAACGCTGGTCAGCAAACCGCCGTCGGAACGGTCGTGGTACGCCAGCAGGTGGCCGTCGGCGTTCAGGCCCTGGATCACGGCGAAGAAGGCTTTGAGGTCTTCGGCGTCATCCACGTCCGGCGCGTGCTTGCCGAGTTTGCCGTGGGTTTGCGCGAGGATCGAGGCGCCCATGCGGTTCTGGCCACGGCCCAGGTCGATCAGGATCAGATCGGTGGTGCCCTTGTCCATGCGCAGTTGCGGGGTCAGGGTCTGACGGATGTCGGTGACCGGGGCAAAACCGGTCACGATCAGCGACAGCGGCGAGGTCACGCTCTTGTCGGTGCCGTCTTCGTTCCAACGGGTGGCCATGGACATGGAGTCCTTGCCCACCGGAATGGTGATACCCAGTTCCGGGCACAGCTCCATGCCGACAGCCTTGACGGTGTCGTACAGGCGCGCATCTTCACCCGGGTGACCGGCAGCGGACATCCAGTTGGCCGACAGTTTGATGTCGGACAGCTTGCCAATGCGCGAAGCGGCGATGTTGGTGAGGGTTTCACCAATCGCCATACGGCCCGACGCCGGGGCGTCCAGCAGGGCCAGCGGCGTGCGCTCGCCCATGGCCATGGCTTCACCGGTGTACACGTCAAAGCTGGTGGCGGTGACGGCAACATCGGCCACCGGCACTTGCCATGGGCCAACCATTTGGTCACGGGCAACCAGGCCGGTGATGGTGCGGTCGCCAATGGTGATCAGGAAGCTTTTGCTCGCCACGGCCGGGTGGTGCAGCACGCGTTCGATGCTGTCGGCCAGTTCCAGCGTACTTGGGTCGAAGTCATCGCCCAGCTCGGTTTCACGCACGGCGGAGCGGTGCATGCGCGGGGCTTTGCCCAGCAGCACTTCCAGTGGCATGTCGACCGGGCTGTTGCCGAAGTGGCTGTCGGTGACCGTCAGCTGTGGTTCGGCAGTGGCTTCGCCGACCACGGCAAACGGGCAACGCTCACGTTCGCAGATGGCCTGGAAGCGCGCGAAGTCTTCAGGGCCAACGGCCAGTACGTAGCGTTCCTGGGATTCGTTACTCCAGATTTCGTGCGGGGCCATGCCCGGCTCGTCGTTTGGAATGTTGCGCAGTTCGAAACGGCCACCACGGTCGCCATCGTTGACCAGCTCGGGGAAGGCGTTGGACAAACCGCCGGCGCCGACGTCGTGGATGAAGCTGATCGGGTTCTTGTCACCCAACTGCCAGCAACGGTCGATGACTTCCTGGCAGCGGCGTTCCATTTCCGGGTTTTCGCGCTGTACGGAAGCAAAGTCCAGGTCTGCCGAGCTGGTGCCGGTGGCCATGGAGGAAGCTGCGCCGCCGCCCAGGCCGATCAACATCGCCGGGCCGCCGAGGACGATCAGCTTGGAGCCGACCAGAATCTCGCCTTTCTTGACGTGTTCTTCGCGGATGTTGCCCATGCCGCCGGCCAACATGATTGGCTTGTGGTAGCCGCGCACTTCATCGCCACGCGGGGTGGTGATGGATTGTTCAAACGTACGGAAGTAGCCGGTGAGTGCCGGGCGCCCGAATTCGTTGTTGAACGCGGCGCCGCCGAGCGGGCCTTCGATCATGATGTCGAGTGCGGTAACGATGCGCTCAGGCTTGCCGTACGGCACTTCCCACGGCTGTTCGAAACCTGGGATCTGCAGGTTGGACACGGTGAAACCGGTAAGGCCAGCCTTTGGCTTGGCGCCACGGCCGGTGGCGCCTTCGTCACGGATTTCGCCGCCCGAACCTGTCGCTGCGCCCGGGAACGGGGCAATCGCGGTCGGGTGGTTGTGGGTCTCAACCTTCATGAGGATGTGCACCGGCTCCTGCACCGCGCCGTACTGGCGGGTTTCAGGGTCCGGGAAGAAACGGCCGGCGACGGAGCCGACGATCACCGAGGCGTTGTCCTTATAAGCCGACAGAACGCCTTCGCTGTGCATCACGTAGGTGTTCTTGATCATGCCGAACAGGCTTTTTTCCTGGCTTTCGCCGTCGATATCCCAACTGGCGTTGAAGATCTTGTGACGGCAGTGCTCGGAGTTGGCCTGGGCGAACATCATCAGTTCGATGTCGTGCGGGTTGCGCTTCAAGCCATTGAAGGCGTCGACCAAGTAGTCGATCTCATCTTCGGCGAGCGCCAGGCCCAGTTCGGTGTTGGCCTTCTCGAGGGCGGCGCGGCCACCGCCGAGCACGTCAATCGCAGTGAGCGGCTTGGGCTCGGCGTGGCTGAACAGGCCGGCAGCCTGTTCCAACTGGCTGACGATGATCTGGGTCATGCGGTCGTGCAGGCTACTGGCGATCAGCTCGGCCTCGGCATCGCTGAACTGGCCGGCGACGTAGAAAGCGATACCGCGCTCCAGGCGCTGGATTTTTTCCAGGCCGCAGTTACGCGCGATATCACTGGCCTTGCTCGACCAGGGCGAGATGGTGCCGAACCGCGGCAGAACCAGGAACAAGCGGCCGGTCGGCTCTTGAACGGGAACGCTGGGGCCGTACTTCAGAAGGCGTGCGAGCACTTGCTGTTCGTCGGCGGTCAAGACGCCGGTTACGTCGGCGAAGTGAGCAAATTCAGCATACAAGCCTGTAACAGCTGGAACCTTTTGGCTCAGTTGCTCAAGGAGTTTGCTGTGGCGAAAGGCAGAAAGGGCAGGAGCGCCGCGCAGGATCAACATCTTCGGGACAGCCTCGGGAAGGGGGTGTGCTTTGAGGCCGTGCATTCTAGCGTAAACCTGCGCCAACGGCACTCGAAACGGCACGGCTGGCCGCTGCCGAACGTCAGTTGGCAGCGATTGCACGCTTTCGGGGCGAAATCCTGGGGTTGGCGCGCAGTTATTTTAACCGTCACAAACCCTCGCCAACCCACGTTTCTGCGGGCTGCAGCCCGGTTTTGCGGGTGCTAGCAGACAAGTCCGCTGCTGTCGAGATATGGCGCCGAGGGCCGTTTGCGTATACTGCGCAGATGTTCTCCCCTACTGCTTTACGCCCGCGATGCGCCAAATGGCTGATCGCAACCGGACTCTTCCTGATGCTCAGCGCCTGTGTTGATAAGCCCAGCACGCTCGAGCGAATCAAGGAGGATGGCGTATTGCGGGTGATTACCCGGAACAGCCCGGCCACGTATTTCCAGGACCGCAACGGTGAAACCGGTTTCGAGTACGAACTGGTCAAGCGCTTTGCCGATGACCTGGGCGTGAAGCTGGAGATCGAGACCGCCGATAATCTCGATGACCTGTTCGGCCAGTTGGGCAAACCCAACGGTCCGGTTCTTGCGGCCGCCGGCCTGGTCAGCAGCGAGCAGCGCGCGCAACAGGTGCGTTTCTCCCATCCGTACCTGGAAGTCACGCCGCAGATCATCTACCGCAATGGCCAGTCGCGCCCCACCGGCCCGGCAGACCTGGTGGGCAAGAAGATCATGGTGCTCAAAGGCAGCACCCACGCCGAGCAATTGGCGGCACTTAAAAAGCAGAACCCAGCGATTGAATACGAAGAGTCCGACGCCGTGGAGGTGGTGGACCTGCTGCGCATGGTGGACGAGGGCCAGATCGACCTGACCCTGGTGGACTCCAACGAAGTGGCGATGAACCAGGTGTACTTCCCCAACGTGCGCGTGGCCTTCGACCTCGGCAATGCCAGCAACCAGAGCTGGGCCGTGGCGCCGGGTGAAGACAATAGCCTGCTCAACGAGATCAACAGCTACCTGGACAAGGTTGAGAAAAACGGCACCCTGCAGCGACTGAAAGACCGTTACTACGGGCATGTCGATGTACTCGGCTATGTCGGCGCCTACACCTTCGCCCAGCATTTGCAGCAACGCCTGCCCAAGTACGAGAAACACTTTCGCGCCTACGCCAAGGAAGAAAAGGTCGACTGGCGCCTACTGGCGGCCATCGGCTATCAGGAATCGCTGTGGCAACCGGCCGTCACCTCCAAGACCGGCGTGCGCGGCCTGATGATGCTGACCCAGAACACCGCCCAGGCCATGGGCGTGTCCAACCGCCTGGACGCCAAGCAAAGCATCATGGGCGGTGCCAAGTACCTGGCCAAGATCAAGGATGAGTTGGACGACAGCATTGCCGAGCCGGACCGCACCTGGTTCGCCCTCGCCGCCTATAACGTCGGCACCGGCCACCTGGAAGATGCGCGCACGCTGGCCAAGAAAGACGGCCTGAACCCGAACAAGTGGCTGGACGTGAAGAAGATGCTGCCGCGCCTGTCGCAGAAGCAGTGGTACAGCAAGACCCGCTACGGTTATGCCCGCGGTGGCGAGCCGGTGCATTTTGTCGCGAACATCCGCCGGTATTACGACATTCTCACCTGGGTGACCCAGCCGCAGTTGGAAGGCAACCAAGTGGTGGAAGGCAACTTGCACGTGCCGGGTATCGACAAGACCAAGCCGCCGGAAGATAACCCGCAGTTGTAAACCCAATCTCCCAAACGACCCATAACCCTGTGGGAGCCGGGCTTGCCCGAGATGGCGGCTAGCCAGTCAACATATTCGTTTCCTGACACACCGCTATCGCGGGCAAGCCCGGCTCCCACAGTTGATCCTCGTCGTTTTATAGGCCAGTGAGCAGATGCACGACCCCGCCCGTTAACACCATCACACCCGCAACACCCGCCGCCTTCAGCGCCTGCGCATCCAGCCGCCCTGCATCCTGCAACTGCACCCGCACCCGCGTCAGTGCCACGCGCTGTTGCGACTTGAGGTTATCCACACCGCCCAATGCGCTCAGTACCTCGGTCGACAACAGACCCTGCGCAGGCGCCACCACGGTTTCGGCAATCAAGTCCGGGGTGAGGGCCTTCCAGAATGCGCGCTGTAATTTCTCGAACATGCTCAGTGCTCCACGACAGGTGAGGTTTCAACAGTGGCCGCGTGGTACAGGCGCAGGGCCTCGCGTACTTGGGCGGCTTCTTCCAGGCCAAGCACCTGGCGGGCGATGATCTGGCAGTCGGCCATGTCCAGCTCGCGCACGGTGGCCTTGATGGTCGGGATCAGCGGTACGCTGACCGACAGTTCATCCACCCCCAGCCCGATCAACACCGGCACCGCCAGTGCTTCAGACGCCAACGCGCCGCACACGCCGACCCACTTGCCATGGGCGTGGGCGGCCTTGACCGTGGTGGCAATCAGGCGCAATACCGACGGATGGAAGCTGTCGGCCTGGCTTGCCAGGCGCGGGTGGTCGCGGTCCATGGCCAGGGTGTATTGGGTGAGGTCATTGGTGCCGATGGAGAAGAAATCCACATGCGGCGCGAAGACATCTGCCATCAAGGCCGCAGACGGCACCTCGATCATGATGCCCAGCTTTGGCAGCTCGGTCAGGCTCAGCGCCAGCGCTTCCTCTTCAAGGATCTTGCGCGCCAGATGCAGCTCCGACAGCAGGCTGACCATCGGTAGCATGATATGCAGCCGCGCAAATCCGGCACTCGCCAGGATCGCGCGGAACTGCTCGCGCAGCAATTCAGGGCGCTCCAGGCACAGGCGAATACCACGCAGGCCGAGGAACGGGTTGGTCTCGCGCTCCATCGGCACATAGGCCAAAGGTTTATCGCCGCCCACATCCAAAGTGCGCACCACCAGATTGCGTTCGCTGCCCAGGGCTCGGGCGATGGCGCTGTAGGTGCCGGCTTGTTCCTCGGGGCTGGGCGCGCGATTGCGGTCCAGGTAGAGAAACTCCGAACGCAACAGGCCAACGCCTTCACCGCCCAAGGCCAGGGATTGCTCGACCTCCTGCAACGAGGCGACATTGGCCGTGATCTCGACATGATGACCATCGCGCGTGATACCGGGCAAGGCGGCCTGCGCCACCTCACGCTCACGTCGCAGTATGTGTTGCTTGCGGGTAGCGGCCAGTTGCTCGACAGCGGCCAGGTCAGGCTCCAGGTGCAGCTCGCCTTTGTCGGCATCGAGCAGCACCTGCTTGCCGTTGGCCAGCGCCAATGCCTGTGCCGGAACGCCGCACAACGACGGCAAACCAAGGGCACGCGCCAGGATCGCCACATGGCTGGTGGCGCCGCCGCCGACGGTGACGAACCCCAACACTTTGCGCGTATCGAGGCCAGCGGTTTGCGAGGGGGTCAGTTGCTCGGCAATCACGATCGCACGATCCGGCAACGCCCAAGCGCTGTCCTCAATACCGAGGATCAACTTCAGCACACGCTGGCCAACATCGGCCAAATCCGCTGCGCGCTCAGCCAGCAACGCACTGCCCAGGCCGAGAAATAGCTTGGCGGTTGCGGCCGTGGCGCTGTTCCAGGCAAAGGCAGCACTCTTGCCTTCGGTGAGCAGGCGATGGGCTTGCTCCAACAGGGTCGGGTCTTCAAGCAGTTCCTGGTGGGCGCGGAAGATTTCCGCCTGGGCGCTGCCAACCGCTTTGTCTTGCAACACTTGCAGCGCTTCGGTGGCTACCAGTAAGGCGCGGCTCAGTGCAGCGTGTTCAACGGATTCACCCGCGCCCTGTTCCTCGATGTGCAACTCGGGTTCCGCCACTTGAAACACCTGGCCAAACGCGGAGCCGGGCGAAGCACACACGCCGCGCAACAAGGTCGCCGATGACTCGGGTGACTGCGTTTCAACAGGCGCAACAGACTCTTCGACTGCCTCCCCGCAACCTTGCGCCAGCAGGGTTACCAATGCCTTGATGGCCGCATCGGCATCCTCTCCCGCCGCACTCACTTGCAAGGTATCGCCCTGCACGGTTTGCAGCGCCATGATCGCCACCAATGACTTGGCGTTGGCGCTCTGGGTTTGCTTGTGCAGGTAAATGCTGGCGTTGAAACCTTTGGCCGTTTGCGCCAGTACGGCGGCCGGGCGTGCGTGCAAACCGTTGGCATTGGGCAGCGTCAGCGGCTTGGAGAACAGTGCATCGCCCTCCTCCTCGCCCACGGTTTCAGCGGCCTGGCCGGGTGAGACGTGCAACAGCGGCTGGCCCACCTCCACCGCGCCACTGCCCGATGCCAGCCACACAAACGGCTCGCCGCTGACCACCAGCATCAAGGTCAGCAAACTGCGCGCATTGAGCGCCACGTAGTCGGCATCAAACTCGATCAACGGCTGCCCGACCTCGACCCGCTGGCCTTCCTCGACCAGACGGGTGAAGCCCTTGCCAGCCAGGTGCACCGTGTCCAGGCCAATATGCATCAGCACCTGCACGCCGTTGTCGCCGGTGACGCTGACCGCATGCCCGGTGTCCTGGATATTGCTGATCACCCCGGCCAGCGGCGCGCACAGGGTCTGCGAGGTGGGATCGATGCACAGGCCGTCGCCGATCATGCGGCTGGCGAACACCGGGTCAGGCACCTGGTCCAGCGCCAGCAGCACCCCGGACAAGGGCGCCAGCAGTTCCAGGGGTTGAGTTGTGGTCATGACTTCACCTGCTGTTTTGTTCTGTAAAAATCATAGGGCGAACGACGATCCACTGTGGGAGCTGGCTTGCCTGCGATGCCGGCGACTCGGTGTCTCAGTAAGACCGAGGGGTTGCTATCGCAGGCAAGCCAGCTCCCACCTAAAAAGCGTTCACTTAAAACCGAGCTATTTCCACCAGTATTCGACTTGCACACCCACATTCGAGCCATGCCGCGCCGTGCCGTAGGCGCCGGTGTCGGACAACGCCGAGCCCGCCGCCAGTTCGTTCGCCGCGCGCTTGGCCGCTTCGTTCCAGGTTGCATAGGTGTAGTACAACCGCACTTCCGGCCGTGCCCAGAAATCCGGGCCGTTGGGCGACCAGGTCGGGGCGAAGGTGAATTTGCTCAGCTTGCGCGTACCGCCGGCGGCCTCGACTTGATCATGCCCAAGCTCGGTGACCAGTTTGAACTGTTCGCTGATGGCATACGCCGGGCGCACACCGATGGACATCCAGGTCTGGTCCTGGCTGCCCGGGCGAATGTCCTTTTGATACACCGCCTCGACCTGCCCGCCGAAACGCGGCGTCACCTGCCAGTCGAAAAACTCCACGGCGCGGTAGCTTTTGCTGCTCTTGTCCAAGGCGGTATCGCCGGTATATCCCAAACCCGTGCCGGGGCCTTCGCCGTACTGCAAGGCGAATTTGTTCTTGCCGCCAAGAAACGGTTTTTGCACATGCTGCGCGGTGATCGCCCAACCGCTGTTGGCCTCACGCCCGCCGGCTTTTTCTATATAGCTCAAGCCAAACTCCAGCTCACCGCCGGGGTTGGTCTTGAAGCCTGCCACGTTGAAGTCGTGACGGGTGGCGTATTCTTTCTGGTAGAGGTTGTCCTTGCGCGACAGCGCGTAGCTGTATTTGAGGTCGCCGATTTTGACGTCCTCGACACCGCCGCCCGTGGCGCTCTGGTTCCAGTAGTAGAAGTCGGAGATATGGATGTCATTACGCTTGTAGTAACGGCGTCCCGCCCACACCGAGCCACCATTGAGGCTAGGCAGGTTGGACCACTGCGCGTACATCTGCGGCATGCGCGCCGAGCCGTTGTCCTCACCCTGGAACTTCAGGGCTCGGTCGTATTTGTTGTACAGCGATGCCATGGCATCGACGCTCAGCACCGAGCCGTCGTCGAGGGTCAGCAGGTCCTGGCGCAACTCGAGTTCGGCGTACTGCTCGCATTCGTTGCCCAGGCGGTATTTGGATTGCGCCCCCGGCAGTTGGAAACACTGTTGCTTGCCACTGCCTGTTGAAGTCCCCGCGCCGCTGCGCAAGTAGCCGGCAAACTCCAGGGCTTGAACGGCAAAAGGTGCGGTAAGACATGAAGCAATGAGGCCCAGCTTTATTGTTGTTTTCATGAAGCACTCCGATATTTTTATTATGTTTTTTGGTGAAGCGCCCCCGCACTCCCATACGGGGGATGCAGCGGGTCTCAGTCCTTGAGGTGCAGCACAAACGATTCATACGGGCGCAACACCACCGTGCTCGAACGCAACGGGCAGTCGGGGTAATTGCTGATCAGCAGGCGTTGCTCGTTCGCCGCACTGAGGACGCCTTCCGGCAGTTGGATTTCGCAGGCTGTGCCGTAGAAGTTGTTGAGTACCAACAAGCGCTCGCCATCGCCTTCGCGCAGATACGCCCAGACCTGGAGGTGGTCTTGCAGTAGTTGGCGATAAACGCCCTCCTGGATCAGCGGCTCGTGACGACGCAACGCAATCAGCGCGCGGTAGTGATGCAGCACCGAATCGGGGTCATCCAGCTGGCTTTCGACGTTGATCTGCGCCGCGTTGGCCGGGATGCCGATCCACGGTTCACCGCTGCTGAAACCGGCATTGGCCTGGGTGTTCCATTGCATTGGCGTGCGGCTGTTGTCGCGCGACTTCTGCATGATCGCCGCCATGCTCGACGCCTCGGACTCACCGGCATCACGCTTGAGGCGGAAGATGTTCAGGGTCTCGACATCGCGGTACTGCTCAATCTTGTCGAAACCCGGGTTGGTCATGCCCAGCTCTTCGCCCTGGTACACATACGGCGTGCCCTGGAGAAAATGCAGTGCAGTGGCGAGCATCTTGGCCGAGACCACGCGGTACTCGCCATCGTTACCAAAACGCGAGACCACTCGCGGCTGATCGTGGTTACACCAGAACAGCGCGTTCCAGCCGCCACCGGCCTGCATGCCCAGTTGCCAGTCGGAAAAAATCTGCTTGAGCTGCAGGAAGTCGAAGTCGGCCTTCACCCACTTTTGCAGGTTCGGGTAATCGACTTTCAAGTGATGAAAGTTGAAGGTCATCGACAGCTCTTTGGACGCCGGATTCGAATAACGAATGCAGTGCTCAAGGCTGGTGGACGACATCTCGCCGACGTTGATCAGGTCGTGCCCTTCGAAGACTTCACGGTGCATTTCCTGCAGGTACTCATGCACGTTCGGGCCGTCGGTGTAGAAGCGGCGGCCATCGGTGTTGTCTTCGGGGAAATCGGCAGGCTTGGAGATCAGGTTGATCACGTCCAGGCGGAAGCCACCCACGCCTTTGTCACGCCAGAAGCGCATCAACTGGTACACCTCGGCGCGCACGTTGGGGTTGTCCCAATTGAGGTCGGCCTGGGTATGGTCGAACAGGTGCAGGAAGTACTGGCCGGTTTGCGCCTCGTATTCCCAGGCCGAGCCGCCGAACTTGGATTGCCAGTTGTTCGGCTGGTCGCGCCAGATGTAAAAGTCGCGGTACGGGTTGTTGAGGCTGCTGCGCGCCTGCTGGAACCACTCATGCTCGATGGAGGTGTGGTTGACCACAATGTCGAGCATCAGCTTGATGCCGCGCTTGGCCGCTTCGCTGATCAGCAGGTCGCAATCGGCCATGGTCCCGTAGCTGGGGTCGATGGCGTAGTAGTCGCTGATGTCGTAGCCGTTGTCGCGTTGCGGCGAGCGCAGGAACGGGGTGATCCACAGGCAATCCACGCCCAGCCACTTGAGGTAATCGAGTTTGTCCACGATGCCCAGCAGGTCACCGGTGGCGTTACCCGCGTGGCTGTGGAAGCTTTTGGGGTAGATCTGGTAGATCACCGAGTCTTGCCAGTCTTGCATGGTGGGTTCCTTCAATTGAGTTGTGTGCTGGCTTTGAGAGCCTCATCGCGGGCAAGCCCGGCTCCCACTTTGATGTGTGAACACATTCAAATGTGGGAGCTGGCTTGCCTGCGATAGCGATCGATCAAGCGACGCGATACCCCGGCCGCACAATCTTCATGCTCAACGCACAGGTCAGAACAAACGGCACGACCATGGCGATGACCATCCCGATCACAAAACTGGGGATGAACTGCGGAATGATCGAAATAAACCCAGGCAAGCCACCGACACCAATGGCCGAGGCCGTCACCTTGTTAAGTGACAGGAAAATGCTGCCCAGCGCCGAGCCGAGCAGTGCGGCATAGAACGGAAATTTGAAGCGCAGGTTCACGCCGAACATCGCCGGTTCCGTGATACCGAAGTAAGCGGAAATCGCCGAGGTCGAGGCCATGCTTTTGTCCCGCGCATTGCGGGTCATGTAGAACACACCCAGTGCGGCGCTGCCCTGGGCCAGGTTGGACATCACGATCATCGGCCAGATAAAGGTGCCGCCCTGGGTGGAGATAAGTTGCAGGTCCACGGCGAGGAACATGTGGTGCATGCCGGTGATCACCAGCGGCGCGTACAACAGGCCGAAAATCGCCCCGCCAACCATCGGCGCCAGGTCAAACAGGGTGACCACGCCTTCGGTAATCAGGATGCCGAGGTGACGGGTCACCGGGCCGATGATCGCCAAAGCCAGCACACCGGTGACGACGATGGTGGTGATCGGCACCACAAGCAGTTGAATAGCGTTAGGCACGCGTGCCCGCAGCCACTTTTCAATCACGCTCATCACATAGGCCGCCATCAGGATCGGCAGGATCTGGCCCTGATAACCCACCTTCTCAATCTTGAACCAACCGAAAATATCGAAGTACGGCAAGCTCTGGCCATCGAGCCCGGCCACCGCCTTGCCGTAGTTCCAGGCGTTGAGCAAGTCCGGGTGCACCAGCATCAGGCCAAGCACGATACCGAGGATTTCGCTGCCGCCGAAGCGCTTGGCCGCCGACCAGCCCACCAGCGCCGGCAGGAACACAAACGAGGTGTTGGCCATAAGGTTGATCAGGCTCCACAGGCCATCCAGGTTCGGATATGCCTCCAGCAGCGTCTGGCCCTCGATGAACATGCCCTTGGCGCCCATCAGGTTGTTCACGCCCATCAGCAGGCCGGCGATGATCAGCGCGGGCAGGATCGGCATGAACACGTCGGAGAACACACGCACCAGACGCTGCATGGCGTTGGTCTTGTCGGCGCCCTTCTGCTTGACGTCAGCGATGGTCGAAGCCGCAAGACCCGTCTGCTCACGCAGGGCGGCATAGACCTTTTCCACTTCGCCGGGGCCGATCACCACTTGGAACAGGCCGCCGGTGAAGAACGAGCCCTTGACCAGATCGACCTGGTTCAACGCGCTGCTGTTGACCAGGCTCGGGTCCTTGAGCGCCAGGCGCAGGCGGGTCACGCAGTGGGCGGCTTGCTCAAGGTTGTCGCTGCCCCCGAGGTTCTCGAGAATCTCGCGGGCAATATTGGAATAGTCGTGGCTCATGCTTGGTTTCCACTTTGGTTTTTTTATTTGGGGGCAGTCATTGGCAGCACGCCGTGGGCAAAAGTACTCGTATGTACGAGTTAAATCAATAACTCGTCTGTACGAGTCACATAAAGTTTATTTTTCTGAATTTGAAGTCAGACATTTCCCTAATTCCACGCAGGTCCAATGGACAAAGCCCACCTCTGCCACTAAGGTTCCTGCCTTGAACCCGCCGTTCACCTTCATCAAGCCGGGCACAGAGCCATCCCCATGAGCAAATACAACCAGATCTATACAGATCTGCTTGCCAGCATCACCACTGAACGCCTGCAACGCGGTACGCGCCTTCCCTCTGAAACCGAACTGATGGACGCCTACCAGGCCAGCCGTGGCACGGTACGCCGCGCCATCGAGCAATTGCAGGAGCGTGGTTTTGCGCAAAAAATCCACGGCAAGGGCACCTTTGTGTTGTCGCCCAACCCCATTGAGTTCCAACTGGGCGGCATCGTCAGCTTCCACGAAACCCACGCTGACCTGGGCGATGACGTACGCACCGAAGTAGTCGAATTCAGCCAGTTCCCGCTCGAAGGCTCGCTGCTGCAACACATCGAAGCCGCGCCCGGCGCTCTGATTACCCGCATCAAACGGGTACGGCGCATCGGCGGCAAACGCGTGATCCTGGATATCAACCACTTTGTGGCTGACCTGATCCCCGGCCTGGACCGCGACATCGCCGAGCAGTCGATCTATGCGTTTATCGAACAGACGCTGGAGCTGCAGATCAGCTACGCGCAGCGCACCATCGAAGCCCTGCCGCGCAGCAAGGACGACCAGGCGCATCTGGATCTGGATGGGCAAAGCCATGTGATTGTGGTGAGCAACCAGACGTTTTTGCAGGACGGCAGGCAGTTCGAGTACACCGAGTCGCGGCATACGTTGGATAAGTTTTACTTTTCGGATATTGCGCGGCGCTAAAGCCGAAAGAAGATCAAATGTGGGGCTTCCCCGCGATGGCGTCCTGTCAGTTATCGATGTTTTGCCTGATAGGCCCTCATCGCGGGCAAGCCCGCTCCCACACTTCGATCAGTGTTGTTTGATCTGGCGTATTCCAGAAACACAAAACCCCGGCACCTGGCCGGGGTTTTGTTATTCAGCGTTTACCTGCTAGCGCAGGATCACTCCCACTCGAACATAAACAACCATAAAAAGTCTTTAAAAATCATATTTTTATTTTAATTTTTTCAGCTGATACCACGAAAAATGCCATTAACGAAAAGCTGTTTTCGCACGCACTGCATTACTCATGCGGTTCGGTCATCGGTTAGGAGCAAAAACTTGCGTCACATATTTTTCCGTTATTCGAGTTGATTGGTGACCATCTCTACGCCGCCGCCCCATTCAGCCAGGACTTCGGCACCGCATGCGGAGCAGGCCTTAGTCAGCTCGGGCGATGATTAAGGCAGATGCAAGTTGGCCATACACGGTGCAGCTATACACGCAGAGAACAAGCGGATTAGTGCTGGACGACATGGCTGACTTTTCCCGAATTACTGCGCGGCCAGCCGCACGTCCAGACCCGACTCGTCATCGAGATCGAGTTTGCGCAATGCTTCAAGCACTGCCTCGGAATGGTCGCGGGCCTGAACACCTTCAAACCGTTTGCCTTCCTGGTACACCTCCCAACGTTTCATCGTATTGCCTCTTCTTTCCTCTTTTAGTTCAAATAGCCCTTGCTGGAGCCCAAGCCTGACGTCATGTAGGAAAACTTCCTGCAACACTGTAAACAGCGGCGTAAGATCTACCGGGACATTTCACCTGCGAGACCATAAGACCGTGCGCCGCATCAACAGGGCAAATGCCTCGTGCGCTACGAGCCCCTAAGATCAGCACAACCCCGCTAATGAGGCGCGACCATTCCTGGATCTGCTCGATCTAGGTATTAATATCTAGCAAACTATCTGATTCGCTTGCCTCAGCACTCGCAATACGCGTGAAGATCGTCACATTCCTGAGCGTTTTCCTGAGCGTTGTTATCGCAGCCTTGCCCGTCACGGAACTTTCGGGCTAAGCCTCCATCAGAGCGTATGATTGAATGTAGGAAATTTCGTTTTCTGCTCGTCGAAACCTTTACATTTTCTATTTTCTTCAGTGCCACTGCCGTTCCAGGCGGTTCACTTATTGTGCCTCTGATTCTGATCACAAGGATGTGAAATGCCTGCGGACTCACGCTGCCCACTGCACAAGCTTGGCCCCTCTCGATATGTCGTGGGGCTGGCCGGCTTGTCGTCGATGAATGCAAGACACCTCGCGCTGACGGCGCTGGCAGTGTGGACACTCTTTACGACCGCCACCGCTCAGGCTGCCGGGCCTGAAGAGGAATTACTGCGTCAGCAGGAGCGTGAACGCGCGCTGCGTGATCAATTGGAATCGCGGCCCGATGTGCGTCTTCAGGCACCTGCGCTCGACGAAGGCGGCTCTCGTCTTCCCGTAAAAGAAGCGCCCTGCTTCGCCATTAAAGACATCCGCCTGATTGGCGACGCATCCGAGAAGTTTCAATGGGCGCTGAAGGCCGCCAACCCCGAGGAAGACTCCGCAGTGGGGCGTTGCCTGGGTGGCGCGGGCATCAACATGACGATGAAGCGCATGCAGAATGCGATCATCCAGGCGGGATTTGTCACCACCCGCGTGCTTGCCGAAGCGCAGGACCTCAACAGCGGAATTCTGGTACTGACAATCGTGCCGGGGCGCATCCGCGAAATCCGCTTTGCCGAAGGCACCAGCCGTCGCGCAACCCTATGGAATGCGATGCCTGCCAACCCCGGCGACCTGCTTAACCTGCGCGATATCGAACAGGCGCTGGAAAACTTCAAGCGCGTGCCCACTGCCGACGCCGACATTCAGATCACACCCACCCTGGCGGCTGATGCCAAGCCCGGCGAAAGCGATGTGGTGATCAAATGGAGCCAGCAGTTTCCGGCCCGCGTGAGCCTGTCCGTCGACAACTCGGGCAGCAAATCCACAGGCAAGTATCAGGGCAATGTATCGCTGTCGCTGGACAACCTGCTATCGCTCAACGATTTGTTCTACGCCAGCTTCAACCACGACCTGGGCGGCGGCGAGTCCGGCCGACACGGCTCCAATGGCAATACGCTCCACTACTCGCTGCCGATGGGTTACTGGCAACTGGCGTTCACCACCAGCGAGTATAACTACGAGCAGTCGGTCGCCGGCGCCACCCAGACGTACCAGTATCGAGGCGAAAGCCGTACCAACGATCTGCGCCTGTCTCGCCTGCTTTACCGCGATGCCGTGCGCAAGACCACGGCGTGGGGTGGCCTGTGGACACGGTCTTCTGAAAACTTCATCGACGACACCGAGATCGGCAACCAGGATCGGCGCATGGCGGGCTGGCAGCTCGGCCTGGATCACCGGGAATTTATCGGCACCTCTATTCTGGACCTTGGCGTCGCCTACCGTCGCGGCACCGGCGCACATGACTCGCTGCCGGCCCCCGAAGAAGCCTCCGGTGCAGGCACATCCCGCTCGCAGATCATCACCGCCGACGCCCAGCTGCAAGTGCCATTCGCCCTCAGCGACCAGCGCCTGCGCTATATCGGCAGTTGGCGGTCGCAATGGAACCGCACACCGTTGGTGCCGCAAGACCGCTTCTCGATTGGCGGACGCTACAGCGTGCGCGGGTTTGACGGCGAAAACATTCTTTCTGCCGATCGCGGCTGGACACTGCGCAACGAAGTTGGCCTGGCGCTGGGGCAAACCGGCCAGGAGCTTTACACCGGTGTCGACTACGGCGAAGTCAGCGGTCAGGCCAGTAAGTTCCTGATTGGTAAACGACTGGCGGGGGCTGTGGTGGGTGTGCGTGGTGGTTATAAGGGCCTGTCTTATGACTGGTCGGTAGGCACGCCGCTCAAGAAGCCCGATGGCTTCAAGACCGCCAACGTGACCAGCGACTTTACCGTCATCTGGTCGTTCTGAGGGGTAATGCCATGCGTTTTGAAACCCTGGACATCACGGCACCCGGCCTGATCGACGAGCCTTGGAACGAGGCGGCAGTGCTGGGCTCGGTCACTTGGTTGTGGATGCATTCCAGCGCTCACCGTGATGCGCCACTGCACAGCTTACCGACACTCCTGCTGCCGGCGCTCAAGCATCGCCAATTCGTGCTGGGCAGCGAGCACGGCAAGCCGGTGTGCTACCTCTCTTGGCTTAACGTCGATGAAGCAGCGGAACAGCGCTATTTGCAGCAATCACCGTTGACATTGAGCGACGCGGACTGGAATTGCGGCGAGCGTCTCTGGCTCAACGACTGGGTCGCGCCGTTTGGCCATACAGCCACCTTTACCCGAATCCTCCAGCGCCACCTGTTCGCCAACCGATGCGGTCGCGCGCTGTATCACCGGGGCGACGAGCGAGGCCTGCAAATCAAGACATTCCAGGGCATCGGTGTGATCCCTGAACAGGCCAGAGCCTGGTTTGCAGCTCACCCGGTTGCCACAGCACCGTAACTTCAACTTTTGTATCGCGGGCCGGCTCCGCAAATGGAATTGCTATGAACAAGCACCTGTACCGAATTGTTTTCAACAAGGCACGCGGGCTGTTGATGGTGGTGGCGGAGAACGTCACCAGCCAGGTCAAGGCGCCGGGCACTCGCGTCAGCCTCACCACCGCCTCCGCGGGCTGCACGGCAACGCTCGGGCCGATGCGTTTTGCATTGATGATCGCGCTCGGGCTGGTGTCCTGGAGCGCTGTACCGGCGTGGGCGGCGGGCACGATTGTGGCCGATCCTGCCGCCGCAGCCGGCCAGCGTCCGACGGTGATTCAAAGCGCCAACGGCACGCCGCAGGTGAATATTCAAGCGCCCAGCGCGGCCGGGGTTTCGCGTAACACCTACAATCAGTTCGATGTCGACTCGCGCGGCGTCATCCTCAACAACAGCGGCGCCAACACCCAAACGCAACTGGGTGGCTGGATCGAAGGCAACGCAGCGATGGCCAAAGGCAGCGCGCGGGTCATCCTCAATGAGGTCAACGCCAGCAACCCCAGCCAGTTACGCGGCTATGTCGAAGTCGCCGGGCAACGCGCCCAAGTGGTCATCGCCAACCCGGCCGGCATTACCTGCGACGGTTGCGGCTTCATCAACGCCAACCGTGCGACCCTGAGCACCGGTCAGGTGCAGCTGGAGAACGGCAGCATCAGCGGCTACACCGTGAACGGCGGCACCCTGAACATTCAGGGCAAGGGCCTTGATAGCCGCGACGCCGATTACACCGACCTGATTGCCCGTACCGTGCAGGTCAATGCGGGTATCTGGGCCAATGACCTTAAGGTCACTGCCGGACGCAATCAGGTCAACGCCGATAACACCCAGGCCAAGCCTCAGGCCGGCGCCGACGGCGACAAGCCAGCCGTCGGCATCGACGTGGCGCAATTGGGCGGAATGTACGCCGGGAAGATCGTGCTGGTGGGGACCGAATCGGGTGTCGGCATGCGTAATGCCGGGCAAATTGGCGCCATGGCGGGTGAAGTGGTCGTCAGCGCAGACGGCAAACTGCACAACATGGGCACAATCAGCGGCACCACGGCCACCCGTATCACTGCCACAAGCGTTGACAATAGCGGCTCGCTTTACGCCAAGGGCGATTTGAACCTCACCAGCTCCGGGGATATCGACAACAGCGGCACGATTGCCAGCCAGAATCAAACAACCCTCAGCGCCAAATCGATTCGTAGCACCCAGGGCTCAAGCCTGGCGGCGGGCGCAGGCGTGGACGGCAAACTGGGCAGCAGCGGCAACCTTGCGGTGCGCGCCACCCACGTCAAAGCGCAGGGTCAAAACCTGGCGGCAGGCGATGTCAGCATCCAGGCCGATGATCTGGACCTCAGCGGCAGCCAGACTCAAGGCCGCAATGTCACCCTGACCGCCAACAACGGCGATAGCAATCTCAGTGGCAGCCGCGTGGATGCCAGCCAGACCCTCGCGGCCAACGCGACAAAAACCCTGCGCACAGACAGCGCCAGCGTCAACGCCGACAACCTGCAACTGAACGCCGGTGATCTGTCCAACGTCGGCGGCGAGCTGGTGCAGACCGGCGTCGCCGACACATCGATAAACGCCACCGTGAGCCTCGACAACCGTAGCGGACGAATTGCCTCAAACGCGACCAATACCCGGATCAGCGCCGGTCGCATCGACAACGGCAGCGGCAGCATCGAACACGCAGGCAAGGGTTCGCTGGGCATTCAGGCCAACCAACTCGGCAGTACCAAAGGCAGCATTGCCAGTAATGGCAGCGTGTCGATCAAGGCTGACGACGTGGTGCTGGATGAAGGTCTGGCCCAGGGCCAACAGCTCACGCTCCAGGCCCGCACCCTGTCCAATCAATACGGGCGCATTCTGCAAACGGGGCTGGAGCCTTTACAGATCAATGTCAGCGGGCAATTCAACAATCAGAACGGCCAGGTCAGCAGCCCTGGCGCTGTGGCGATCAACGTTGGCACGCTGAATAATCAGAACGGCAAAGTTGTTGCAACCGACGGCGGCCTGCTGACGGTGACCGCCAGTGATTTGATCGACAACAGCGGCGGAACGCTGGCTGCCAGCGGCGGCGCTGAACTGAGCGGCGCGCGCCTGGAAAATGCTCAGGGCACCCTCAGCGCCGGCAGTACGCTGCAAGCCCGCTTCGGTCAACTGAACAATATCGGCGGCACGCTCGCCTCGACCCAGCGCATGGCGATCATCGCCGGGCAATTCAACAACACCCATGGCGTGCTGGGTTCGGTGCAGTCCGGGCTGTCGGTGAACGTGACCGATGGCGCACTGAACAACGACGCAGGGCGTCTCGAAGCCCAGGGCAACATCGCCGTGGCGGCGCAAGGTGTGAACAACCACAGCGGTGTGATCAGTGGTCTGGCACTGGACCTAAACAGCAACAGCAATCTGTTTGACAACAGCGATGGCACGCTCGACGCACGCGCCACGCTCGACTTGCGCAGCGGCGAATTGCGTAACGCGGCGGGCTTGATTCAGTCTGCAGGCAAACTGTTTATCGACACCGGAAATCGGGCCCTCAATAACCTCGACTCCGGCACCACCAAAGGCGTCAGCGGTCAGGATGCCGTGGAAATCCGCAGCGCCAGCGTCAATAACAGCACCGGCTTTTTGAGTACCAAGGGCAATCTGTTGCTCACCGCCAGCGACGTGGTCAACACCAACGGCGGCCAAATCATTGGCGAGAAAACCGTACACGTCGACGGCGCACGCCTGGATAACCGTGGCGGCCAGTTGCAAAGCCTCGGCGACGTCGAGCTGGCACTGAGTCAGGCCCTCATCAATCAGGGTGGGCTGGTCCGCAGTGCAGGCGCGTTGAACCTGAGCACCGATGTGCTCGACAACAGCGCCACCCAGGGCACCAACCTAGGCCTTGAAGGCCGCAGCATGAACCTGGCGGTCAACACCTTCAACAACCAGACCGGTGCCGTGCGCACTGATGAAGGCCTGCTGCTGGGCGTGAGCCAGACGCTGAATAACCAGAGCGGGCTGATCTCTTCGACCGGTGACCTGACCATCCGCGACCGCGATACCGCGCAGCGTCGCCAATCGGTGAATAACCTCGACGGCACGCTGATTGCGGGCAAGCTGCTGTCGCTCAACGCGGCCTATTACAGCGGCACGGGCCGGGCCCTGAGCTTGGGCGACATCAACTTCAGGGTGCAGAGCGGCCTTGATCTGAGCGGGCAGATTCAAGCCAACAACGGCGTTGATCTGAGCACCGCCGGAGCGCTGAACAACACCGGGCGTTTGCTGGCGGGCAAGTCCCTGCTAGTCAGCGCGCAGACGCTCGACAACAGCGCCAACGCCGAAATCAGCGCGGGCCAGGTTCGTCTGAACGTCGCTGACACCCTGACCAACCGCGGGCTGATCGACGGCCAGCAAGTCCGCGTGCAGGCAGCGACGCTGAATAACCTCGGTACCGCGCGCCTGTATGGCGACCAACTGGCGATAGCCACCTCGACGTTGAACAACCTCGATGAAAATGGCACCGCAGCAACGATAGCAGCCCGTGAATCACTGAATATCGGCACCGCAACCCTGAATAACCGCGAGCAATCGCTGGTCTTCAGTGCTGGCGACCTCGCCATTGGCGGGACCTTGAGCGCGCTCGATACCGCTGAGGGTCGCGCTCAATTACTGACCAATGCCAGCGCGACCCTCGAAGCGCTTGGCGATCTGTCTTTGAACGTACAAAGCGTGCGCAACACCAACGAACATTTCAGCACGCGCGATGTTGAGGTCAGTCGAACACCCGAGCAGGAGTTTCAACTCACCGGCTCGACCAACCGCTACCAAGCCAACGAGATCTCCCTACGTCACGATGAGGTGAATTACCTGGTCACCCCCGAGGGCCAGCGCGACAACTGGAACCGCTACGACTACACCCGCGTCGTCAACGAAACCCAGATCGCCACCTCGGCCCCGGCGCAGATCCTGTCTGGCGGGACAATGCAGATCAGCGCTGGCGACGTGCTCAACGACAAGAGCCGCATCATCGCCGGCGGACTATTGCAGGCAGACGTCACCAGCCTGACCAACACCGAAGTGTCGGGCCAGCGCACCACCGTCGACAGCGGCAGCGTCACCAATTTCTACCGTATCCAGCGCAAGGGCCGCGACCGGCAAGGCGCGAACACCGCAGCCTATACCCCTGCGCCGCTGATTCAGGATATTTCCCTGCAGCCTACCGTCTTCGCGCAGAACACAGCGGTCAGCGGCACGGGCACCCAGATCAGCGCACGCGGGACTCAGGCCGTCGGCCAGCAGATCGCTTCCACCGGTACGGTCAGCGCTCCGGCCGCCCGTACCTTTCAAGTCGCTCCGATCGTTCAGGTTGCAGCGCAGACCACCCAGAACGCACAAGGCGTGGCCGAGCAAATTCGCACCGGGGGGCCGTCCCTGGAATTGCCGAATAACAGCCTGTTCACCACCCATCCGCAGACCACCAGCCATTACCTGGTCGAAACAGATCCGCGTTTCGCCAGCTATCGCACCTGGCTGTCTTCGGATTACATGCTGGAGCGCTTGCAAGTCGACCCTGCGCTCACCCAGCAGCGTCTCGGCGATGGCTTCTATGAGCAAAAACTGATTCGCGAACAGGTTGCACAACTCACCGGTCGGCGCTTCCTCGATGGCTATGCCAATGACGAAGCGCAGTACCGGGCGCTGATCGACAATGCCGTCACCCTTGCCAATCAATGGCAACTGGTGCCGGGCATCGAGCTGTCCCCCGAGCAGATGGCGCAACTGACCAGCGATATCGTCTGGCTGGTACAGAAAAAAGTCACCCTCGCCAGCGGCGAAACCCGCAACGTGCTGGTGCCGCAGGTCTACGTGCGCGTGCAGGAAAGCGACCTTAACGGCTCTGGCTCGCTGATTGCCGGGCAACGCCTGAACCTGAACATTGCCGGTGATCTGGTCAACAGCGGCAGCCTGGCAGGGCGCAGCGTAATGGCGATTACCGCGCAGAACATCGAAAACCTCGGCGGCCGCATCCAGGCCGACAAGGTCTCGCTGACGGCACGGGAAAACCTCGACAACCTCGGCGGCCTGATCGGCGCGACAGAAAGCCTCGCCATCAACGCCGGGCGAAACGTCAACGTCGTGTCCAGCAGTCGTGACAGCAGCAGCATCCAAGGTACGCGCACCAATCTCTCGCGGGTGGCCGGGCTGTTTGTCAGCGGTGCTGGCGGCACCCTCGACGTCAGCGCAGGCAAGGACCTCAACCTGACCGGCGCCCAAGTGGTCAACGCCGGCACAGGTGGTAGCACATCGCTCAAGGCAGGCAACACCATCAACCTGGCGACGGTCGGCGAGGCCCATCAGCAATCGGTGAGCTGGAACAGCAGCAACTGGCGCAAGGACGCAAGCCAGACAGAAGTCGGCTCCACCGTTCAGGGCCAGGGCGATGTTCGCTTGAGCGCCGGGCAGGACCTCAATGCCCGAGGCGCGAGCGTCACCAGTCAGCAAGGTGCCATCATTGCCGACGCCGGGCGCGACGTGAACATGACGGCTGCGAAAAACAACCAATTCGCTGATGAAGCACACAAGTTCAAAGGCAGCAACGGCTTGTTCTCAAGCAAGACCACCACCACACGCGACACCGTCAACCAAACCCAGGCGCAAGGCTCAACACTCAGCGGCGAACAGACCTACGTTCAGGCTGGCCGCGACATCAACGTGAACGGCAGCAACGTGGTGTCTACCACCCAGACCATTCTGGCGGCAGACAACAACATCAACATCGAAGCGGCGACCGAGAGCAGCAGCGAACGTCACGACAAGTCGGTGAAGACAAGCGGCTTGTTCAGCGGCGGCGGTATCGCGGTCACCCTCGGCACACAGCAGCAGAGCGTCAAAGACCTCACCCTCCGTCAGACGGCGGCGGCCAGTACGGTGGGCTCGACCAGTGGCAATGTGCTGATCGATGCGGGTAAAGGCTATCGCCAAGTGGGCAGCCACGTCTCTGCGCCCGAGGGTAACGTCGACATCACCGGGCAGACCGTCGACATCGTCGAGGCACGCAACACCAGCAAGCGCGAACGTGAAACCCTGTTCAAACAGACCGGGTTCACTCTGACGGTGACTAACCCTGTCATCAGTGCAATCCAGACCACCCAGCAGATGAAGCAGGCATCGGAGAAAACCGATGACGGGCGCATGAAGGCGCTGGCAGCGGCCACGGTCCTGCTGGCCGGTAACAACGCCGCCACGGCGGTGGCAATGGACCCTGGCGCGGCAGGCGGTATCAACATCAGCCTGTCGCTGGGCACCAAGAAGAACGAAAGCAAAACCACCCAGACCAGCGACAGCGCCACCGGTTCGACCATCACCGCCGGTCAAGATGTGCGCCTGCGCGCGACCGGCGCAGGTGCAGACAGCAACATCACGGTCCAAGGCAGCCAGATCAAGGCCGGGCGTGACGCCAGCCTGATGGCCGACGGCGACATCAACCTGCTCGCCGCCAACAACACCAGCCAGCAAAACACCGACAGCAAAGGCAGCAGCGCCAGCATCGGTATCGGCCTCTCGCTGGGCGGTAGCAGAAACGGCTTTACCCTGGACCTGGGTGCCACCGGAAACCGGGGCCAGGCCGACGGCGACGAGCTGACCCATACCAATACCAAAGTGGAGGCTGGCAACCAGTTGCTGCTGTCATCCGGCGGCGACACGCAGCTTAAGGGGGCGGTGGCCAGTGGCAAAAAAGTCATCGCCGACGTCGGCGGCGATCTTAGTATCGAAAGCCTGCAAGACACC